>JAMLGI010000001.1:300000-512653 GCA_023958085.1 Solirubrobacterales bacterium
CCGTTCGGCAGTTCCGGGTACGGCGGGGCGCTGGGCGCGGTCGCAATGGGCGAGTCTCCCGAAACGGGGGCGCTGGCCCAGGAGCGGGTCGACTCCGACCTCGATGTGCGTGACCTGCTCAGCCGTCACGGTGGCGACCCGGCCACCGCCGGAGGCAGCGATGCCTGAACGGATTCATCCGCTGAAGCTGGTCTCGCTGCTGCTCCAGTATCCGGAGTCGAATGCCGTCGAGGAGCTGTCCGGGCTGAACCTGAACGAGGTTGGCCCGGCCTCGCCCTTTCAGCGTGAAGCCCTGGCCGGGTTCCTCGAGTGGTATCTGCCGCAGGGGCTGGACCAGCTGCAGCAGTCATATGTGGACAACTTCGACTTCGATCGACGCAGCAGCCTGCATCTGACCTACCAGCTCCACGGCGACAGTCGGCAGCGCGGTCTGGCCCTGCTCAAGATCAAGAACGCCTACCGCAAGGCCGGAATGGATCCCGACGGGACCGAACTGCCCGACTACCTGCCGTTGATGCTCGAGTTCGCGGTACTCGCCCCGGACTCGTCCGGGACCGAACTGCTCGACCGGCACCGTGAATCGATCGAACTGATCCGGGCCGGACTGGATCGCAACGGCAGCCCCTGGACCGTCCTTTTCGACGTGATTCGTGACGGGATGCCCGGCCTCACCCGACGCCAGCTCAACCGGGTCAGGCGTCTTGCTGAAGAGGGTCCCCCGTCCGAGGAGGTCGGGATGGAACCGTTTGCCCCGCCCGAAGTGATGCCGAACCAACCCGGTGAAACCCCCCTGCCCCTGATCGGAGGCCGCAGTTGAATCTGCTTGCGACCAGTATCCCGGCGACCGCCGCCTACGTCGTTCTGCCCTACGTCGCCCTGGCGATCGGGATCACCGGTCTGATCTGGAGGCGGAAAACGGACCAGTTCGGCTGGACCGCCCGTTCGACCGAGTTGCTCGAAGGCAGGATTCTCAGGATCGCCAGTGTCGTCTTCCACCTGGGGGTACTGATGGCGATCGGCGGGCACGTGCTCGGCATCCTGATTCCGCAGTCCTGGACCGAGGCGGTCGGGATCGATGATCACGCCTACCACCTGTTGGCCGTGGCCGGCGGTGTTTCGGCCGGGATCGCGGTGGTTGTCGGTTTCGCTGCGCTGATGTACCGGCGGTTCACCGTCGCCCGGGTCAAGGTGACCACCAGCAACATGGACCTGGTGATCTTCGGGCTCCTGGCGCTGGGGATCGTCACCGGGATGGCGGCGACCCTGATCAACATCCCCGACACGACCAACTATCGGGAGTCGGTGGCGCCCTACTTCCGCCAGATCTTCATCCTCCAGCCGGATGCATCCCTGATGTCGGGGATCAGCTGGATCTTCCAGGTCCACGTGATTTCGGTCTGGTTCCTTTACATGCTCTGGCCGTTCAGTCGGCTGGTACATGCCTTCACGGTTCCGATCAACTACCCGCGTCGCAGCCCGATCATCTACCGGCCACGCAACCCCCAGGCGGCTGCCGCCAAGGCGAAGCGTTACGGCAGCGGATCGCTCGACTACTCACCCTCGATTCCGGCCGGCCCCCAGCCGACCGGGTCGACCGGTGGGCGGTCGCGCTCGGCGCAGGGTGAATAGCTCACACAGCAAGTCGGTCAAAGGCGGGAAACTGCCGGTACCGAGGTAATCCCCACTACCCTCACCTGACCAGGAGATAACGATGGAAACTGTCGCCGCCCGGGGTTCGGGCCGCAATCTCGCCCTCGCCACGATTGCGTTCGCAGCCTGTTTCTCGGCATGGGGCATGCTGGCACCGATCGCACCTGCCCTTCAGGACGATCTCGGTCTGTCCAACATCCAGACCTCGATCATGATCTCGATCCCGGTCGTTCTGGGTTCGCTGCTGCGGATCCCGCTCGGCATCCTCACCGACCGCATCGGGGGCCGCACGGTCTTCACCGGGATGCTGTTCTACTCGGCTGCCGCCGCGGTTCTGGTCGGGTTCGCATCGAGCTACGTCGCCCTGCTCGGCGCCGGGTTCCTGCTCGGTGCGGCCGGTGCCTCGTTCGCGGTCGGCGTGCCGTTCGTCGCCCAGTGGTACCCGCCCAAGCGCCAGGGTTTTGCCCTCGGCGTCTACGGCATGGGCAACATCGGGAACGCGATCGCAGCCTTCTCGATCCCGGCGATTCGTGACAACGCCGGGCAGGAAGTGGCCGGCCTGGTCCTCGGTGCGGTGATCGCCGTCTACGCCCTGATCTGGATGTCCCTGGCCCGGCAGGCTCCGGTCAAGAAGGCCCCGCCCACCCGGTACCGGGAGGTGCTTGGTGCCGGCTGGAGAATCTGGCGGCTCTGCCTGTTCTACTTCGTCACCTTCGGCGGTTTCGTCGCCATGGCGCTCTACCTGCCGAAGCTGCTGGTCGACTGGTTCGACCTCTCGCTGACCGACGCCGGTCTCAGGGCAGCCGGTTTCACCCTGCTGGCGACCGGCGTCCGGCCGATCGGCGGCATGCTCTCCGACCGGATCGGGGGCAACCGGGTCCTGGCGATCTCCTTCCTCGGCGTCGGGGTTGATGCGATCGGCCTCTCCTGGCAGGCCTCGGTCCCGAACATGGCCCTGACCACCTTCTTCTGCCTCTCGATGGCGCTCTTTCTCGGCCTCGGCAACGGCGCCGTGTTCAAGCTGGTCCCGCTCACCTTCCCCAAGGCGACCGGTGCGGCAACCGGCCTGGTCGGCGCTGCCGGCGGACTCGGCGGCTTCTTCCCGCCGCTCTTTCTCGGGGTGGTGAAGGACGCCACCGGAGACTTCGTCCTCGCTTTCGTGCTGCTGGTCGCTTTCGCCTGGCTCTGTGCCGGCCTCGCTTTCGAGGGCCGAATGTCGGTCGAGGAAGCCGGGGGATCGGCGACCATGGAAGTCGACGACGAACCCTAGATCTCAGCCGGACAGATGCCGTCCGACCCGGATCAGATCGTCGTGTGAATTCACGTTCTCGAACATCCGGGTCGGATCGCCGAACTCCCGCAGGCGCTCCTCGCCGACGATCACCGGGTCGAGCTCCCGGATCAGCCCGGTGACCGGTCTCTCCTTTGCCACCGCACACCTGACCGCTTCGATCGCCTCGTATCCGTATCTCGCGGCCAGCGGCTGAAGGCGTCCGCCGGCCAGAGGGACGACGGTCCCGGTCACTTCGCCGGCAAGCCAGCGCAGGAAGGGCGGAGGAACCAGAGGCAGGTCGCAGGCCAGAACGATCAAATCCGAGTCGCCCGCCCGTTCCATGGCGGCCAGTACCCCGAGCAGCGGATGGCGGGGTCGATCCGGTTCAACCACCACGGGCAGGTCCTCGAGTTCCGGGAGGCCGCCGACCGGCCGATCGGCTTTGGTCACGATGAAGGGTTCGAGGCCGGCCTCCTTCAGGGCCGTAACCGGGAAGGAGATCAGGGAACGTCCGGCCAGTATCGCCCCGGCCTTGTTCCCTCCCATCCGGCTGGCGGCACCACCGGCCAGCACCGCGGACGCGACCGGAGGCGGGTCGGTTCGTTCCCTGTCCATAAGAACATCATCCCGCCGCGACCCCCCCTCTGCCTGGCCGGGTTTCTCGCCCGGGCTCATCGAGGCTGAACTTGCGGTGACACCGGGCGGCGCCCCGGTGGCGGTAGGCTTGCCGGGCCTTGCTTTCCGCAGACGACCGATCCCGTGACGGTTCACCTTGCTGAGGCTGCGGGCCGAGGCCCCCGGCGAGTCCGGAGATCGGCTGGTCACCGAGCTCGGAAAGCTGAAGGGCGTGCGGCGGATCACGGCCGCGGACGGGCTCACCGGAAGCTACCGGGTGGTGGAGGCGGATGTGAACTCGGGCTCGGCCGACCGCGTTCTCCGCGTACTTCGCGGGGTCGGGCTGGGCCATGACGACTACGTGCTGGTCCGGGAGGATGTGGTCACCCGCAGTGCCCCGGGGGAGCGGGCCGGCGAGGACTACTCCTGGGTCGAGATCATCGGGGAGGCCCGGGCCAACTCCAGACCGGTCGCCCGTTACGTGATCCTGATGATGGTCGCCGGCTGGATCGCCGGTCTCGGTGTGATCACCGGCAGCCAGATCCTGATCATCGGGGCGATGGCGGTAAGCCCGGATTTGCTGCCGCTCTGCGCGACCTGTATCGGAGTGGCGGGGCGGCGATACCGACTGGCAGGACAGTCACTTGCCACCCTGACGATCGGCATGGCCCTGGTTGCGGCAGTCGCACTGGTCGTTGCGGCGGGACTTCAGGCAACCGGGCTTCTGGCCTCCGACGCATCTCTTCACCAAGGGGTGATCGGGGCACTGGCCCACGCCGACTACTCGACCGTGATGATCGCGCTGGCGGCCGGGGTCGCCGCGATCCTCACCTTCGAGACCCGGACGGCGACCGCGGTCGGAGTCGCGATCTCGGTCACCACCGTTCCCGCCTCCGCCTACTTCGGGGTGGCTCTCGCCTTCGGCGATCAGGGACGGGCCTGGAGTGCCCTGCTGGTGCTCGGGATCAACCTGATCTGCCTGGTGGTCGCCGGCACCCTGACCATCGCCCTGCAGCGCCGGTTCACCCCCGACCGCTGACCGGCACCCGACCTGGGGGCCCGCCAATCCGGAACAACCATTTCGGGGCTAGAGTTCCGGCATGGACCTTGAGACCGTGATCCGGGAACTGAGGCTCGAGCCACTGGCCCGGGAGGGTGGGAAGTTCCGCCGCAAGTTCCGGGACAAGAACTCGACCTCGATCTACTTTCTGCTGGAGCGCGGCTTCCCCACCATGTTCCACCGCCTGCCGGGTCCCGAGCTTTTCCACTTCTACACCGGTGCCCCGGTGCGGATCCAGCTACTCGGACCGGAGCCCGGGGAAGGCCGGGAGGCCAGCCTGGGAATCGACCTGGCTGGCGGTGAGCGTCCCCAGATCCTGGTCCGGGGGAACACCTGGCAGGCCGCCGAAACGACCGGCGAGTGGTCCCTGATCGGAACCACCATGGCCCCCGGTTTCGACTGGGACCGGTTTACCCTCGCCGCCCGGGAGCGTCTGATTCACGGCTGGCCCGACCACCGGGAAGTGATCGAGCACCACACCGAGCCCTGAACCGGACCGCTCGACAGGGGTGGGGCCCACAGGTATCCATATGGATACCTGTGGGCCCCACCCTCTGGGTTGGGTGTGTGCCCGCCTCCGGTTGCGGTTCGGTTCGTGGTCCGGGTGCGTTCAGCCGGCGATGCCGGAGACGTCGATCTCGCGTTTCAGGATCTTGCCGGTCGGGCCCTTCGGCAGCTCGTCCACGATACGGACGTGACGGGGGTACTTGTAGGCCGCGACGAGGCCCTTTGAGTACTGCCGGATCTCGTCCTCGGTCGCTTCCTGGCCGTCCTTGAAGGCGACCACGGCAACGATCTCCTCGCCGAGATCGTCGTGGGGGATGCCGAGCACGGCGGCCTCGGCGATCGCCGGATGCTCGTAGAGCGCCTCCTCGATCTCCCGGGGGTAGACGTTGTATCCGCCGCGCAGGATCATCTCCTTCTTGCGGTCGACGATCGAGTAGTAACCGTCCTCGTCCACCGTGGCCATGTCCCCGGTGAAGAACCAGCCGTCCGGGGTGATCGCCTTGGCGGTCGCCTCGGGGTTGTTCCAGTAGCCCTTCATCACGTTCGGGCCCTTCACCTGGAGCTCGCCGACGTCACCGACACCGAGCGGCTTGCCGTCCTCGTCGACGATCCGCATCTCGATTCCGGGGGCGGGGGTGCCGATGGTTCCGGGCTTCCGTTCCATGTCCATCCGCCCGAAGGAAGCGACCGGGGAGGTCTCGGAGAGGCCGTAGCCCTCGAGGATCGGGGTGTCGAACTCACGCTCGAAGGCCCGGATGATCTCGACCGGCAACGCGGCACCACCCGACGCGCAGAGCCGCAGTGAACTGATGTCGTACTCCTTGTGGTTCGGCACCTGGAGCATCGCCGCGTACATGGTCGGGACGCCGAGGAACACGGTCACGCCATCCCGCTGGATGATCTCCAGGGCCTTCACCGGATCGAAGCGCGGCAGCAGGGTCAGCTCGGCCCCGATCTTCACGCAGGCATTGAGGCCGACCGTCTGGCCAAAGACATGGAAAAGCGGCAGGCCGCCGAAGAAGACGTCGTTCTCGGTGGGGTTCTCGAACAGCGAGAGAATCGCCTCGACATTGGTGCGGATGTTGTCGTGGGTGAGTTCCGCCCCCTTCGGCAGACCGGTGGTGCCCGAGGTGTAGAGCAGAACAGCGGTGTCCCCGCCGTCAACCTCGGCCACTTCCTCGACCGGCTCCACGCCCTGAATCAGCTCGGCGACGTTGGTCGGGTTGATCGTGATCACTTCCGCGCCGGTCTCGGCGGCGGCCTCCACGGCGGAAGCGGCAAAGTCCTCCCAGACCAGGATCAGGTCGGCTCCGGAATCGGCCAGGTAGTGCTTCACCTCGCGGGCGGTGAAAAGCACGTTCATCGGCACCACGATCGCGCCCAGCCGGAGAATCCCGTAGTAGACGATCGGGAAGTGCGGCACGTTGGGGAGCATCACGCAGACCCGGTCGCCCTGCTTGACGCCCTTCGACTTGAGCAACCCGGCAACCAGCTTGCTGGTCATGTCAAGTGCTGCGTACGGTACGGCGACATCGTCGAGCCGGATTACGTTCCGCTCGGGATGCTTCGCGGCAGTCTCGGTAAGCATCGTGGCCAGATTGGGGTTCAACTCGATCTACCTCTCCCTCGGTGAGAATTTCGCCTGCCGCGGCCCGGGCCGACGGCGTGATATAGCGGCATGGTAGAGGTCAAGGGCAGTTCAGGGTGGCTCGCGGAGCCGAATCGCCCTTCTGGGAGACTTCCCCCATGGAATTCAAGGGGATGGTGGCGCTGGTAACCGGAGGCGCGAACGGGATCGGCCGGGCGGTCGGCGGGCGCCTCCGGGCACTCGGGGCGGAAGTGATCCTGGCCGATATCGAGGACGAAACCGGGGCCTCGGCGGCGGCGGAGATCGGGGCCGGGTTCGTCCGCTGTGACGTCTCCCGCCCCGAGGATTCGGCTACCGCTGTGGAGCTGGCGGTCGAACGATTTGGCGGACTCGACCTCGCCTTCCTCAACGCCGGGATCTCCACCGGCACCTTCCCCGGGTCCGACTTCGATCTCGCTGCCTATCGCCGGGCGATGGGGGTCAACCTCGACGGAGTCGTGTTCGGCCTGAACGCGGTGCTTCCCGCCCTGCGGGAGCGTGGCGGTGGAGCCGTCGTCGCCACCTCCTCCCTGGCGGGCCTGACCGCGGTTCCGTTCGACCCGATCTACGCGGCGAACAAGCACGCTGTGGTCGGTCTGGTCCGGTCGCTCGGACCCGCCTTGGTCGGTGAAGGTATCCGGGTGAACGCGATCTGTCCCGGGTTCGCCGACACCAGGATCGTCGATCCGCTGCGTGACGGTCTGGCAGACGGGGGTGTACCCCTGATTCCGGTGGATCGGGTCGTGGACGGTGTGATCGCGCTGTTCAACGGTGACGACTCCGGCACCTGCCACTTCGTCCAGCCGGGCCGGGAACCGCAGGAGTTCCACTTCCGGAGCATTCCCGGCCCCCGCTCCACCGAGCGGGCCTAGAGCGGTCCGGCCTGGACTTCGGTCCAGCGGGCGGCCATCGCCGGCGGAATCGAGCGGTTGGCTTCACGATCGCTGCGGACGCAGATCACCGCGGGCTTGCCGGAGCTCCTGGCCTGGGCGATGGCCGGGGCGAGATCGCCGATCTCGTCAACGTACTCGCCGTGACAGCCCATCCCCTCGCCGATCAGATCCCACCGGATCTCACCCTGGTCGCAGCCGAAGGTCTTGCCCCAGTGGGTCAGTTCGTTCGGTTCCTCCATGGTCCAGGATCCCTCGGCGAAAACGATCGTGGTCACCGGAATCCCGTCGCGGACGGCCGACTGCATCTCCATGATGTTGAACCCGGCCGCGCCATCACCGGTCACGCAGACCACCTCGCGGTCCGGGGCACCGAGTTTCGAGCCGATCGCGGAGGGAACACCGGTGCCGAGCATGCCGAGCTCGAGGATCGAGTGGTAGGAGTTGGGGCGGGTCTCGGGCAGGATCGAGTAAGCCCACTGTGAGGTGAGTCCACCGTCCACCGTGTAGACCGCGTCGCTGCCGAAGGCCTCACCGATCACCCCCATCGCGTGGGCCGGGTGAATCCCGGGGCCGGTCCAGGCGAGGATGCCTTCCGCCGCTGCGGCGCGCCAGTTCAGGCTGGTTTCCTGGGCGGCGGCCAGGGCCGCGGTCGCGGTGGCTGCGGGAGCGGTGCCACGGGTCTTGAGTTCGGCCACGATCTTCCCCAGGGCGTCCTTCACGTCGGCCACCATGCCCAGGGCAAGCGGGCGGGTCACCCCGATGTGCCAGGGATCGATGTCGATCTGGATCACCCTCTGCTTTTCCGGATCACCCCAGTACTTGTCGTACGGAAGATCGAGATTGCCGGCCCTTGAGCCGGCGATCAGGATCACGTCGGCCCCGGTCCGGGCCTCGACCCCGCCGTCACCGAAACCGAAAACGTAGTTCGGGTTTGATGCCGGAACCGTCGCCCGCCCGGCCTGGGTCGGGATCAGCGAAGCGCCGAGGAGGGCGGCAAGCTCGGCCACCTCCTCGTTGGCCCGGCCCCGGTCGACCCCGGTGCCGGCGATGATCACCGGTCGTTCGGCCCCGGCCAGCAGGTCGGCGGCCGCCGCGACCTGGGCGGCCGCGGCACCCGGCTGTGGAGCCCGGTAGGCCGACGGCGGCAGGACTCGCTGCTGACTCTCCTCACCGGTCGCGTACATCACCGGCGCCGGAACGTCCACATGGACCGGCCCGGGGCGTCCGTTCCACATCTCGCGGAAGGCGAGCCGCATCACCTCGGCAATCCGGTTGAAGTCGAACACCGGCCCGCCCCACTTGACGCCCGGCTTGAAGATCTCGACCTGGTCCTGGCCCTGGAAGGTGGAGGGTGGAGAGGGGTAGCTGTTGCCCATCCGGTGCTGCGAGGTGATCGCGATCACCGGCACCCCTTCGTGGCGAGCGGTGAAGATGCCCGGAAGCAGGTTTGCCGAGCCCGGACCGGGGTTGCCGATCACCGCCGACGCCCTGCCGGTGGTCTTGTAGAGACCCTCGGCCATGTGGACGCCGGCCGACTCGTGCCGGACCGGCACCAGCCGGATGCCGTTGGCTTCAAGGCTTGCGAGCAGTGGGTCGATCTCGGGCGAGGGCAGGCCGAAGACGTGTTCGATCCCCTCGCTCGCCAGACACCTCGCGAAAAGTTCGCCACCGGAAATTTCAGCCATCGACTCTCCTTGCTGCTCTGCGGTGCCGGGCACCGCATCGATTGACCGGGGGCCTTCTCCGGCCCCCGGGAGTTCACTGCGCCGAGTGTAGATCCGACCGGGTCGATTTCCCGGGTGAAGTACCGGAAATCAGGGAGTTCCCGAAGTCGACACAGGGTTTTCCACGGACTCTCGACCTCCCGACCGATCGCCGCCCCGAACCCCGCCGAAAAGGTACTCATGCATTCCCGTGATGTATCAGTACCCGTTCGACCCCGTGGTGGCTTTGCGGGTTAGATTGCTGTTCCGGATCGATGCCTGAACCGATTGGTCAGAGTTCGAAGCGGTACATGCCCGGGCTGGACGGGTTGCGCGGGGTGGCTGTGCTTGCGGTGATTGCGTATCACCTGGGGTTTGGTTGGGCTTCGGGCGGGTTGTTGGGGGTCGGGGTGTTTTTCACCTTGAGTGGTTATCTGATCACCGACATCCTGTTGGAGCGTTGGGCCCGACGGAAGTTGAGTTTGAAGCAGTTCTGGCTGGCGCGGGCGAGGCGGCTTTTGCCGGCGTTGCTGGTGGTTTTGGTGGTGGTGATGGCGTGGGTGACGGTCGGTGATCCGTCGCAGCTTGATTCCCTGCGGGGGGAGACGTTCGCCTCGGCGTTTTTCGTTTCGAACTGGTGGTTCATTTTTCAGGATGTTTCGTATTTCGAGCAGTTCGGGCCACCGTCCCCGCTGGGACATATCTGGTCGCTGGGGGTTGAGGAGCAGTTCTACATTTTGTGGCCGTGGCTGCTGTTGGGTGGCCTGGCCCTGTTTGGTCGTCCGGTCGGGGGTCGTGACGGGAAGCGTTCGCAGCTTCAGCCGCGGCTGGCGTTGGTCACGCTCGGTCTGGCTTTCGTTTCGATTGTGTTGATGGCGGTTCTGTTTGAGCCGGGGGCCGATTCAACCCGGGCCTATGAGGGAACCGACACCCGGGCTTTCGGTCTCTTGATCGGGGCGGCGTTGGCGATGGTGTGGCCGAGCCGTCGGCTGGTTGACGGGATCACATCGCAGGCTCGCCGCACCCTGGACATAGCGGGGGCGGTCGGGCTTGCCCTGATTTTCATTTTGATCGCGACGACCAGTGAGTTTTCCCCGTTCATCTACCGGGGTGGTCTGGTGATCCTTTCGGTGGCGACCGCGATGGTGGTCGCTTCGGTTGCTCATCCGTCAAGCCGGGTTGGCCGGGTGTTGGGGGTTGGTCCGCTGCGTTGGATCGGGGTTCGTTCCTACGGGATTTATCTCTGGCAGTCGCCGATCATCTTGTTGACAACCCCGGCGTTGGCTTCGTTCAGCTGGTTGCGGGCGTTCCTTCAGGTCGGGGCGACCTTCCTGATTGCCGCTCTTTCGTGGCGGTTCGTTGAGGATCCGGTGCGGCACGGGGCGGTTGGAAGGTTGTGGAAACGGGCGCGGGCCGCGAACTTCCGGTTGCGCAAACCGTCTCTCTCACCGGCCGGGTGGGGTGGGGTTGCCGCGGTTGCCCTGATCGGACTGTTCGCCCTGATCGGGTTGGCCGGCATCACCTTCAACAAGCCCCTGATCCCGATCGCCACCACCCGGGCCGAGCCACTGGCCGGTCTCGGCAACGAAAAGGTCGCGCTATCGGTCGGCGAGGGCGAGCCCCCGGACAGTTCGGAGCCGGTCGAGGCCGACCCGGCAAAGACCGCCTGCCGTTCGGTGGCCTACATCGGGGACTCGACCTCGCTCGGACTGATCTCACCCGACTATCTGCCGAACCCCGGTCAGCGGATCGACGCCAGGCTCAAGGCGGTCGGGGCGAGCCATCAGCAGATCGACATCACCGGAGCCCGTTCGATCGTGGAGACCATTTCCGGCACCACCAACGCGCAGGATGCCGCCCGGGCGATCCGGGCCGCCGGATTCAGGGGATGCTGGATCTTCGCCCTGGGCACCAACGAGGCGGCGAACATCTTTGACGGCTCCACCTACACCGAGTCGGATCGGATCAAGCTGATGATGGACATCGTCGACGGGGAGCCGGCGATGTGGGTGAATGCCAAGACCCTGGTTCACGACGGCACGGACTACGACGACAGCCGGGTCCGCAAGTGGGACCGGGCGCTGGTCGACGCCTGCCCGCTCTATCCGGAGATGCGGGTCTACGACTGGGTCGATGACGTCAAGGACGAGTGGTACATCGACGACGGCATCCACTTCACCACGCCGGGCTACGCCCAGCGCAGCCGCCTGATCGCGGCCGGCCTGGTCAGCGCCTTCCCGTCCGGGACCAGCCTTCCCGGTCCGCAGGGTTCCGACGGCGGAACCACCGGATCCAGCGGGTCGACCGGGCCGACCGGTGTCACCGGAAGTACCGGCGCGACCGGCCCCAGCGGAGCCACCGGTTCGACCGGTCCGGACCCATCCGGATGCCTGGTCGGTCCGGCCCCGGCCGCCCTGCGCACACCGCAGCAGAACCTCGAGAACGCGATCGCCCCCTGGTAGACGGCGGGCCGCGAAACCGGTGATCCGGTCACCAACTGTGACCGATGAACACCGGTTCCGGGGTCAGGCCGATCCCGAAGGAGTACTCCACGCCGTGGCTGATCTCCCGGGCGAACCCGACCAGCTCGGCAGCGGTTGCGCCGCCGCGATTGACCAGGGCCAGGGTGTGATTTTCCGAGAGTCCGACCCGGCCATCGCCGTAGCCACGATGAAACCCGGTCCGTTCGATCAGCCAGGCGGCCGAGGTCTTGATCCGGCCCTCGTCGGCAGGCCAGGACGGTGGGGCGTCATCCGGGCCGAGCAGAAGTTCGGCCCGCCGCCCGAGTTCAGTCATCTCCGCCGGGGACAGGATCGGGTTGGTGAAAAAGGAGCCGGCGCTGACCGACTGTGGGTCCTCCGGGTCGATCACCATGCTCTTGCGCCGACGAAGCTCGAGCACCGTTTCGCGGGCAACCTCAAGCGGCACCCGTTCACCGACCTCCACTCCGAGTTCGGCGGCAAGCTGGCCGTAGGCGACCGGGGTCGATTCCGGCGACGGATCGAGTAGCAGGGTGACCGCGAGGATGAGAAACCGGTCCTCCCCCTTGAAGCGGCTGAACCGGTAGCTGAAACCGCAGGCAGCGGCCGGCAGTTCAACCAGTTCGCCACTTTCGCGGTCGAGGGTGAGTACCGACTCGACAACCGAGGCTACCTCCTGACCGTAGGCGCCGACGTTCTGGATCGGGGTGGCCCCGGCCGACCCGGGAATCCCGGACAGACACTCGATCCCGGAGAGACCGGAACCGACGCAGCGGGCAACCAGGGCATCCCAGCTTTCTCCCGACGCCACGGTCAACTCCACCCGACCGTCGTCACGAACTCGCTCCTCGATTCCCGTGGTGCGGACCAGGATGGTGGTCCCCGGGACACCCGCGTCCCCGATCACCACGTTCGATCCGCCCGCGAGGAAAAACAGCGGTTCCCGCTCCGCGTCGGCCGCCCGCACCAGCCGGATCAGCTCGTCGGTGTCGGTCACCCGGACCAGGCGCTCGGCCGGCCCGCCGATCTTCAGGGTCGTAAGCGGTGCAAGGTCAATCTCTGTTCCGGCCTCGGCCATCCCGGCGATGCTGCCAGATCCACCTGCGGAGGGGCCTTCCGGCGGTTCCTCGGGGCGGTTCCGGCCGGACCGGGACCCGAATCGAATCGGCGGCCGAGGCGGCCACAACCGGGGCCGGAATCCGGGGGACCGATCGGGAAGGACTCGAAGAGTCCTCGGACCGGGCCCGGCAGTGACGGAAAACGGGCCTGCTACTCTCGCCAGCCAAATGCGACTGATCATCACCGAGAAAACGAACTCCGCCGAGAAGATCGCCGAGATCCTCTCCGGCGGCACTGCAAAACAGTCGAAGTCCTTCACCATCCCGCTGTTTCGCTGGGAGGATGAGGGTGGCGAGCACGTCTCGATCGGCACCGGCGGACACTTCGTCGGGCGCGAGTTCCCCCAGACCAAGGAGTACAAGGGCTGGAAACTCGACCTGATTCCGGGACTGATTGACGCGCCGCTGGAAACCGGCCCGATCGACGGCAAGAAGAACGTCAAGAAGGCGATCCAGAAGGAGGCGAAGCAGGCCGCGTCGCTGATCATCGGCACCGACTTCGACCGCGAAGGCGAACTGATCGGGCTCGAGGCGCTGGAAACCTGCCTCGAGGTGAACCCGGACCTCGGCGACACACTTAAGCGGGCCCGTTACTCGGCCCTGACCAGGGATGAGATCGAAGGCGCGTTCGACAACCTCGACCTGCTCTCGTTTCCGCTGGCCAACGCGGCCGGCGCCAGGCAGGACATCGATCTGATCTGGGGCGCGGCCTTCACCCGGGCGGTCTCGGTGATCGCCCGGGCCCACGGCGCCAACTACCTTTCGGTCGGTCGGGTCCAGAGTCCCACCCTGGGCCTGATCGTTGAACGTGAGCTGGAGCGTCGCGCCCACGTGGCCAAGCCGTACTGGGAACTGTTCGCGAAGTTCGAGCATCCCTCCGGCAGCAGCTTCGAGGCCCACCACGCAACCGACAAGTTCTGGGACAAGGCCGAGGCCGACGCCGCCCTGGCCGGCACCACCAGTCCCGGCACCGTCAAGTCGGTGACCAGCCGCAAGAACCAGAGCCGGCCACCGACCCCTTACAACACGAACTCCTTCCAGGTTGACGCCTCGAGCCGACTCGGGATCACCCCGAAACGGGCGATGGATCTGGCCCAGTCGCTCTACGACGACGGCTTCATCTCCTACCCGCGGACCGACAACACGATCTACCCGGACTCACTGCCTCTGGAGCAGACGGTCGCCTCGCTGGTCAAGGTCAAGGACTTCGCCGCCGCCGCACCGCTCCTGGAGAAACCGCTCACCCCGACCCGCGGCAAGAAGCACGATGCCGCCCATCCGCCGATCCATCCGACCCAGGCGCTCTACCCGAGTGCGCTCGGTGATGGCCCGAAGGCCCGCGTGTACGACCTGATCGTGCGCCGCTTCCTTGCGACCTTCGGCTCGCCGATGATCACCGAGTCGACCCGGGCCGACATCGAAGCCGGATCCGAGACCTACTTCGTGCGGGGCAAGGTGCTGCTCGATCCGGGCTACGCCGCGATCTACACCTTCGCCCGCTCCGCCGACGAGGAGATCCCGGCCCTGGAGGAAGGCCAGCAGCTCGCGCTGGACGGCTCCCCCTGGATGCTGGACAAGGAGACCCAGCCGCCGGCCCGCCTCTCGGAAGCGAAACTGGTCCAGTTGATGGAGGAACAGGGACTCGGAACCAAGGCGACCCGTCCGGACATCATCCAGAAGCTCTACAACCGCCGCTACGTCCGCAACCATCCACCCGAGCCGACCGCCACCGGGATGGCGATGTACGAGGCGTTCAAGGCGTATGTACCGACGATGGCGACCGCGGAGATGACCGCCTCGCTGGAGGGCGAGATGGACCAGATCGCCGAGGAGACGATGTCGAAGGAGGAGGTGGTCGAGGACAGCCGCCGTCTCGCCCACTCGACCTTCAAGGACCTGGTCAAGGGCGAGGAAGAACTCTCGAAAATGATCTGGCAGGGCATGGACCAGGACCGGATCCTCGGTCCGTGCATCGTCTGTCAGGAAGCCGGCCGGACCCAGCCGGACGGCTCGCCGAACATGCTGCGGATCATCCGGGCGAAGAAGTCCGGCAAGTCCTTCGTCGGCTGCTCCGGCTGGGAGAAGGACAACCCGGACGCCTGCGATCAGACCTTCCCGATGCCGCAGCCGAACTTCTACGAGGTGACGCCGCTGGAGGAGAACTGCTCGATCTGCCACCGCACTCCGCGGGTGAGCGTCAAGACTCGTGGCCGGGCCGGCCGCCCCTGGAAGCTCTGTTTCAACGACGACTGCCCGACCATGGTCGAGATGCGGGAAAAGAAGGCCGAACGCCTGGCCGCCCAGGAGGCAAAGAAGAAGGCCGAGGCCGGGGTGAAGAAGTCCGGCGGGAAGGCCAAGCCGGATCCCGGCACCCGCAAGGTGAAGAAGGCCGGGTCCCGCAAGAAGACGACCGCCCGCGGCTGAGGTCCGGGCGGTTCGGGCGCATGTTCATCACCCTCGAGGGAGTTGACGGGTCCGGCAAGTCGACCCAGGCGGCGATGCTGGCCCGGGAGCTCGGTCCGCGCACACTGCTGCTCCGGGAGCCGGGAGGCACCGAAGCCGCCGAACGGATCCGCCGGGTGCTGGCCGACCCCGAGGCCCCGCTCGACCAGACCGCCGAGCTGCTCCTGTTCTGCGCCGCCCGGGCGGACCTGGTCTCGCGGGTGATCCGGCCGGCGCTCGACCGGGGCCGCAACGTGGTCTGCGACCGATTCTCGGATTCGACGGTCGCCTACCAGGGAGTGGCCCGTGGCCTGGGTCTGCTCAAGGTCCGCGACCTGAACGAGATCGCCACCGACGGACTGGCCCCGGATCTCACCATCCTGCTCGAGGTGGAACCCGCGGTCGGCCTCGCCCGGGCCGATTCCGACGACCGGTTCGAGGCCGAAGGGGTCCGTTTCCAGGAGCTGGTGGCCGAGGGTTACGACGACATCGCCCGGCGTGAACCGACCCGGATGGTCAAGATCGCCGGGGACGGCACCCCCGAGGAGGTTCACGGCCGGGTCATGGACGCCGTGACTTCGAGGCTCGGCCGTTGAACGGCCCGCCGGGTCGCTTTCCCGCGGTCGAGCAGGCCGCCGAGGGCCAGGCCAGGGCCGGCCTTGCGCTCGGGGCGGCGCTCAGCGACGGTCCGGCCCACGCCTACCTCTTCGAGGGGCCACCCGGATCGGGAAAAGCTGCGCTGGCCCGGGCCTTCTCGGCCGAGCTGCTGGCTGCCGGGAGCGCCGATCCGGCCGACACCCGCCGCCGGGCGGTGCTCGACCCGTCGCCACATCCGGATCTGATCTGGTTGAAGCCGAAGGGAATGACTCACGCGGTGGAGGAGGTCCGCTCCGAGGTGATCCGGAAAGCGTCGCTCAACCCTTTTGAAGGGTCCCGCCGGGTGTTTGTGGTCGAGGCGGCCGAGGCCCTGAACGACGAGTCCCAGAACGCGATGCTGAAGACCCTGGAGGAACCGCCGGCCCACGCCCACCTGCTGCTCCTCAGCGCCGACCCCGAGGGTGTCCTGCCGACCGTGGCCTCGCGCTGCCAGCGGATCGTTCTCGATCCGCTTCCGCCAGAAGTGGTGCGGGAACGCCTCTCGGACGCGGGACTGGCGGCCGGCCTCTCGTCGGACACCCTGGAGGCGATCGCCAGACTCTCGCGCGGAGACATGCGACGGGCCCGCGAGCTTGCCGGGAAGCAGGGAGCCGGGATGCGGACCGCGGTCGAGACCCTGATGGGGGCCGTCCTCGAGGATCGCCTGGCGGACTCTCCGTGGCAGG
Source organism: Solirubrobacterales bacterium (assembly GCA_023958085.1). Lineage (GTDB taxonomy): Bacteria > Actinomycetota > Thermoleophilia > Solirubrobacterales > 70-9 > 67-14. The sequence continues at coordinate 316,691 of JAMLGI010000001.1, forward strand.
CGCTGCTGCGGCAGGCGGAGACCAGCGGCGAGGAGGCGGCCGCCGAGGTGGAAGCCGAGCTGGAGGGCGAGAAGCAGGAAGGGATCAAACACACCGCCCGGGAACGGGACGAGGCGGTCCGTCGGGCGAAGCGTCGAAAGCGCACCGCGGATCTGGCCCTCGGGCTCTCCCTGGCCTCGGCCTGGGCCCGGGACTGGATCTGCGTGATCTCGGACGTTCCGGGTCTGGCCTTCAACGCGGACCGGCTCGATGTCCTGGAGGATCAGGCCGCCCGGGTGGACCTCGCCGCAGCCCGGGAAGCGACGGTAATCATCTCCGAAACCGCCCGTCGCTTCCGGTTGAACGTGTCCGAAGAGCTCGCCCTCGAATCGATGGCCTTTCGCCTCGAAGCCCGCCTCCGCGGCTGACCCTGCCTGCGAGCCACCGAGTCATGGGTGCCCACCCTGGGGTGGGGTCGGGTTGCCTGGGCCACCCCGGGATCCGGATGTCTGCCCCACGCTGGTGCCCGGTGGCGTGTCTGCCCGGGGGCCGGGCGGATCGACCGAGTCGATCGCTGCCTGCTGGGCCAGGCGGGTGATCTGCCGGGACTGGCGGGACGCGATCACGCTGAAGTTGAGCGCAAGCGCGAGCAGGATCAGGAGCACCACCGAGAACAGGGCGATGGTCACGTCACGCACACCCATCGCCCGGGCCAGCAGCTCGAGCAGACCGGGGAACGCCGCACCGACCAGCATCACCAACCCCAGCAGAAACCAGATGATCGAGTATCGCTCGAGCAGCCGGTCCCGACGGATCAGGTTGAGGATGAAACCGACGAAGACCAGGGCGAGGATCGCGGCGATGATCCGTGCCTGGGGGGTGAGGTGGACAACCGGTTCGCTGGTCGCCCCGAGAAGAAACGGACCGGCGTTCACGGCCCCACCTGCCGTGGCTTCAGCTGACCGATCAAGAGCACGATCAGGGTCTTGAAGAGGTAAAAGGCCGAACCGAGCGGGGTGATGAAGGAACGGCCGTGCTGACGCGGCACCATCCTGACCGGCAGCTCGATGACGGTCAGGCCCGCCCGCACCGCCTGCTGGAGCGACTCCACCTCGGCGAACTCGGCCGAGTAGCTGCGAATGAAGAGATCGAGCGCCCGGCGGTTCAGCGCCCGCATCCCCGAGGTGGTGTCGGTGAAGGTCTGCCGGGTCGAGGTCGAAACCAGGAGGCCGAAGAGTCGCTGCCCGACCCGGCGAGCAAAGCCGGAGCGGTAGCCGGTGGATCCGGCGAACCGGGAGCCGACCGCGAGATCGGCCCGCCCTTCCCGCACGGCCTCGGCCAGCCGGACCAGTTCCTCGGCCGGATGCTGCCCGTCGCCGTCAAGCTGTACCAGCAGGTCGTAGCCCCGGGCGGAGGCCAGGAAGTAGGCGGTCTGATGGGCCGCTCCGACCCCCTGGTTGAACGGCAGCGAGGCGACCATCGCCCCGGCAGCACGGGCCAGCCCGGCTGTGTGATCGCTCGATCCGTCGTCGACCACCAGGATGTCGGCCTCGGGAAAGTGGCGGCGCGCATCACTGATCACCGCGGTGATCGACGCCTCCTCGTTCCACGCCGGGATCATGACCAACGTGTCCACGGTCCCGATTCTCGCACGGAATGCCACCAGTCGGGCCGATCCCGCCTCGGTTCCCTTAACGGTTTGGCCCGGGGCCGGTATAGGGTCCGCTCATGAGCGGGCCTCGACGCCAACCCAGACGCCGACATATCGGGATGAGGGTCTGGTTGGCCGCGGGCTTCGCGTTGGTCTGTGTGATCACCGCGACCATCCTCTTCCTGTTCGTCAGTCGCTCCAGTGAAAACCTGCTCTCGGAGAGGTCGAACGACCTCGCTTTCGGCCGGACCGCACGGCTGGCGGAGCGACTGGAGACGGAGGACGCCGATGTCGAGGCGGAGGTGAAGGCCGCCAACGGCGAGGGATTTTCCGCCTGGTATTTCGGCCAGAACGGTGAACTGATCGCCCCTGGTGGTGGCCGCCCCGCGTTCGACGGCGAGAACGCATACAGCGAAGTCAGAAACACTGCCCTGGCCGGGACCCGCAACTCGGCAGACATCGAGGACGGTGAGGTGACTCTGGTCGGAGTGCCGGTCCGCAACGGTGCGGAACAGATCGGAACCGTCGTCGGCCGCTACTCGCGCCCGGTCGTGCTTCGGGGTGCGCTCGAGGCCCTGCGCTCGGGCAGCCTCAGGACCGCGCTGATCGCGGTGCTCATCGGCACTCTGGTCGGGTTCGGGATCGCCTCCCTGATCACGGTGCGACTGAAGCGGCTCGCCACCAAGGCGGACGACCTCGCCTCGGGTAATTTCGATGTGCGGCTGCCGGTGCGGGGAGCGGACGAGATCGCAGACCTCGCTCGCTCGCTCGACTCGATGCGTCTCGCGCTCAAGGAGAGTTTCCGTTCGCTCCGGGCCGACCGGGACAAGCTGACCGCAATCTTCGAGGGACTCAACGACGCGGTTCTGGTGGTCGACGATGTGAGCGGGGCGATCCGCTACCGGAACTCGGCGGCGATCCCCTTGCTCGACTCGGACGAAAAGCCGCCGGAGGCGATGGTTCTGCCGATCCGGCGGGCCGCCCGCGAAGGGTTCGCGGCCCATCCGGCGATGAGGATCGGCGACAACGCCTACGCGCTCCAGGCGCGGGCCCTGCCCGACGACCAGTCGGTGCTGGTGGTGGTTCGTGACCGGACCGACGAGATGCGCAAGGAGTTCGCCGAACGTGACTTCGTCAGCAACGCGGCCCACGAGCTCCGCAATCCACTGGCCGGAATCTCGAGCGCGATCGAGGTGCTCCAGGGCGGGGCCAAGGACGACCCCGAGGCCCGCGACCACTTCCTCGAACGGCTCGCCGCAGACGTCGACCGGATGTCGCGGCTGACCCGGTCGCTGCTGACCCTGGCCCGGGTGGAGGCGCTCGGCGCCGGGGAGATCGAGGTGGTGGATGTGGCCTCCGCGGTCCAGGATGTCTGCTCCCAGGTCGAGGTCCCGGCCGGCCTCGATCTTGAGCAGGAGGTCGAACCCGATCTCGCCGCGAAGGCCGATCCGACCCTGCTCCGTCAGGTGGTTATCGGCCTGGTGACCAATGCCCTGAAGAACACCTCGGCACCCGGACGAGTCACCGTTCGGGGCAGCCGGGACGGCGATTCGGAGGTGCTGGTCGAGGTGATCGACACCGGCTCCGGCATCCCGCAGGCGGAGATCGAAAGGGTCTTCGAACGCTTCTACCGCCGGTCCTCGACCCGCCGCCAGGAGGGCTTCGGCCTGGGCCTCGCGATCGCCCGTCGGATGGTCGATGTGATGGATGGCCACATGGGCGCACACTCGATCGAGGGCGAGGGCAGTACCTTTTGGGTCCGTCTACCCCTGATCGCCCAGACCGAGACCCCAGTCGCATGAACCCCTTCACCCAGTCAACCGGCTCCGGCCCGAGTTCCGGATCCGTCGGCCGGATCCTGATCGCCGACGACGAACCTTCGGTCCGGGACTCGGTCGGTTACGCGCTGGTTCAGGAGGGCTTCGAGGTTTCACCGGCGATCGACGGGGTTGACGCCGAGGAGCAGCTCACCGGTGAGATCGAGTTCGACCTGCTGATTCTCGACATCATGATGCCGGGCCGCAGCGGGCTTGACATCTGCCGGGAGGTCCGCTCCCGGTCCGCGGTGCCGATCATCATCCTCACCGCCAAGGACGCCGAGGTCGACAAGGTGGTCGGCCTCGAGGTCGGTGCCGACGACTACGTGACCAAGCCGTTCTCGGTGCGGGAGCTCCTCGGACGGGTTCGAGCCCAGCTTCGCCGCCGTGAACTCGACCGGGCCCCGGCCGCCGAGCAGTCGAGAATCGTCGCCGGGCCGGTGACCATCGACCTGTCCCGCCATGTGGTCACGGTGCGCGGCCGCACGATCAGCCTGACCCGCTCCGAGTTCCAGCTGCTGCGGCTGCTGGCTGCCCGACCCGGCCAGGTGTTCCGGCGTTCGGAGATCATGGAGGAGCTTTGGCAGACCGCATTCGACGGTGATGAACGGGCCTGCGACGTCCACATCTCGAACCTGCGCCAGAAGGTCGAGGCCGACCCCCAGCGTCCGGAGCTGGTGCTCACGGTCCGGGGTATCGGCTACAAGTTCGCCGATCCCGAGGACTGAACCGGGGCCGGAGTGAGATCGGTCGGAGATCTGCGGCTTCCCGGACTGGATCCGGGTGACCCGGAACTGAAGGGCCGTCGCTGGCACCGCACCGCCGGGGACCTGATCGAGTCCGGACACTGGCTGGCGCGCTCGCCGCAGGCGGTGATCGTGCTCGACCGGGAGGCGGGCGAGTTCTTCCTGCGATCCCGCTCCGCGGTTTCCCCCGGCCGGTCCCGCGAGGAGAATCCCGGGGTCGGTCCGGGTCCGCTTCACGACGAGATCGAGGGCAGCATCCTGAACCGGGAGGGAGAGAGCCACCACCGCCTTCGGGGGCTGGTCAGCCCCTCGTTTTCGCCCCGCGCCGTCAATCGGTGGCGTCCCGCAGTCAGGCAGATCCTGGACGGGCTGTGGGTGGATCTCCCGGGGGAGCGGTTCGATTTCGTCTCCGCCCTTGGTCGTCCCCTGCCCGTCCTCACGATGGCCCGGGTGCTGGACGTGTCGTCTGCCGATGCCCCCCGGTTGAACGAGTGGTCGCGCTGGGCCCGGCGCCAGCTCGATCCGGTTTCGCTCTCCGATCCCGAAGACGGCGCAGCCGGCCAGGTGAAACTCACCGAGTTCCGTGACTGGATCGACCCGTTGATTGCCGATCGCCGGGACGATCCCGGCGAGGACCTGATCAGCTCGCTGATCCGGACCGAGGAGGAGGGTGAGCGACTCACCGATGAGGAGGTACGAAGCCTGGTGCTGAACCTGCTTGCCGGCGGGGTCGAATCCACCCAGGCCCAGCTGGCTCACGGGATCCGGCTTCTGGCCGGGGCTCCGGAGCACTGGGAGGCTCTGCGCCGCGACCCGGAAGGGCTCGTTCCCCCCGCGGTCAGTGAAATCCTTCGCTTTGAACCCGCCGTTCCGTTCACCGCCCGCCGCCTGATCGAGGATCTCGAGTATCGCGACGTCCACTTCCCGGCCGGGACGGTGCTGATGATCTGCTCCTTCACTGGCAACCGGGACCGGGCGGGGTTCGAGCGATCGGGAGAGTTTGATCCGGGGCTCGAACGGGGCGGTACCCGGCCCTTGACCTTCGGCGCCGGTATCCACTACTGCGTCGGTGTCAGCCTCGCCCGGGCCGAACTCGAGGAAGCCCTGCGGTTTCTGGTCGAGAGGGTGGAGCAGATCGAACTGGCCGACGAACCCGAGCTGGAGCCGGTCAACGGGATCTACGGAACGGAGTCCCTCTTTATCCGGATCCATCCGGCCGCATAGATCCGGATCCCCGGCCGGCATCCTTGAGCCGCGGGAGGACCCTCAACCTTTGCGTCGGCAGCTCCAGATCGGGACCAGCGGCAGCAGGGTCAGCAACCCGAGACTGATCGTCTGCGCGGTCGCGTCCGTCGTGGAGAACCCCTGGAGGTGATCGAGATGGAAGATGAAGTGGATCACCTGGGAGAGGAGAAACCCCCAGCAGAGTGGCAGTACCAGAGCCGGTGACGGGCGCCACGCCGCCCAGGCGAGGATCACCGAGAACCCAAGGTAAAGCCCGCCGACATCGCTGACCAGGTGATGGTTGTAGGGAGGCAGCAGTCGCACCCACGCCGCAAAGAATGGATAGTCGGAATAGAACGACTCGGGGGCGAACGTGGCGGTCACGCCGATCGAGAGCGTGGCCAGGGAGAGCAGGAGCAGGGGCACTGTGACGTTTCGAGGCCGGTCCACCGGACCATTGTCACACCCGGGTGGGCGGTACCGGAGTGGCCGCCGGTCCGGTGGCTTCCGGACCGGATCCGGCAGCCCGGGCTGGTCGTTCAGGCCGGGTCTGCCGATAGCACCGTCACCGGTATTCCCGCCATCCCGGCGCTCCCCGCCAGACGCCGGTCCCCGGTTACCAGGGTTCCGCCGAGCCGCAGGGCGAGCGCACCGTAGGCGGCGTCGTACGCGGTCATGGAGTGGGTCACCGCCAGGGAGAGCGCGGCCGGCACCAGTTGGGCATCCATCGGGTGAAAGGCGAAGTCGTCAACCTCGGCCAGCGCCTCGATCGCGGTCATCGCCGAGGCCCGTTCAAGTTCGCCGCGCCCGACCCGTTTCCACAGCGCGTTCGCGCACTCGATCAGCAGGAGGTCCGGCGCGTGAAACTCGTCGCCGGCCTCGCGGTGTCGGACGATCTCATCGCGGGCCGGCAGTGACAGTTCTTCCTCGATGTAGAGGGCGGTGATCACGCTCGCGTCGAGGACGATCCGGGTCACATCCTCTACCGGTCGCGATCCTCGCGGACCAGCTCGGCTGCTGTCGGTGATCCGGCCGGGAGAGTGTGCCTCGATCGGATTTCGTCCGATTTCCGGATCACGTCGTCAAGCGTTGTCCCGGAGCCGTTCGCGAGGCCGCGTTTCAGGACCTCGATCGCCTCGGCGTTGATCGAACGGCCAGCCGACTCAGCCTTGCCACGAAGCTGATCGTGCAGTTCGGTCGGAACGTTACGGACGTAAAGAGTAGCCATGCTTGCGTAATGCTAGCATGGAGTCTTGGGGTCGATTCGGAATCGATCATCTAGCCTGTCGATGGTGGTCCGATGATGCTCTACTTCGCTTTCGGCTCGAATCTGAGCGTCGCCCAGATGCGGGTCCGCTGCCCCGGATCCGAACCGGCCGGCCCGGCGCTGCTGCGTGGCCGTGATCTCGGTTTTTCCTACCGCTCGCAGAACTTCCCTCCCGGTGGGGCGGCCGATGTGGTCGAGAGTGAAGACGGTGGCGTCTGGGGCGCCCTCTACCGTCTCACCGCCCCGGATCTGGAGGCGCTGGACCGGTTCGAGTTCGTGGGGGACGGTGGCTACCGCCGGATCACGGTCGAGGTCGAACAGGAGGACGAGCGGCTCCCGGCGCTCTGCTACGAGGTGGTTGACCGGCTCGGGTTCGAGCTCGCCCCGATCCCCGAGTACCGCCGGCTGATGATCGAGGGTGCCCGCGAACACGGGCTGCCGCAGGTCTGGATCGATTCACTCGAAGTCCGCTTCCGTGAGCTCGATCAACGCCGGGTCGCCTGACCTTCCGGGGATCCGTTTCTGACCGGTGAGGTCCGCGCTCCGGGCGCTGCAGCCGGGGTCCGGCGAGGAAAGCGGAGGGGGAGGGATTCGAACCCTCGATACGCCGTAAGACGCATGCCGGTTTTCAAGACCGGTGCATTCAACCGCTCTGCCACCCCTCCGGGACGGGTCCGATTCTGGCGACCGGGCCGAGCGAGGGCAGTTTCTCAGGAATGGGCCGGGTCCGGTGGTCGAGCCACTGCCCGAACCGGCTGGTGTCGGTCCGGTCCCTCCGTGCGGATGCGTGGGCTCCGCTGACAGAATGGGCCGGTGCGCCGCCTGCTCATCCTCGCCTGCGTGTGTGTCTTCCTCGAGGTCACCTTCTTCGCGGTGCTCACTCCGCTCCTGCCGACGTTCAAACAGGACCACCAGCTGAGCGAAGGTGCCGCCGGGATCCTGGCCGGCGCTTTCGCGGCCGGTTCGCTCGTGTTCGCGCTGCCGGGCGGCTGGATGGCGGCCCGGGTCGGTCCCCGGAAGTCGGTGATCACCGGGCTGGCGGGGCTCGGGGTCTTCAGCACGGTTTTCGGGTTCGCCGACCACATCGTTGTCCTCGACGCTTCCCGGTTTCTCCAGGGGGCCTTCGGATCGCTGGTCTGGAGCGGCTCTATCGCCTGGGTGGTCTCGGCCGGTCCGGCCGCGCGACGGGGCGCCCTGCTCGGAACGGTGATGGCCTCGGCGGTGGTCGGGGAGATGCTCGGGGCCCCGCTCGGAGCGCTCGCACATGTGCTCGGGACCGAGGTCGTGTTCGGTGCGGTCATCTTCATTGCCGCCGGCCTGATCGCGGTTGCCGTGACCGTTCCCGATGCGGCGGAGGCCGATGGACAGAGTCTTCAGGAGGCCCGATTCCGGCTCCGCGGATCGGTCGTGCCCCGTGCCGTGCTGATGATGGCTGCCTCCCCGATCGCCTTCGGGCTGCTCGTGTTCGCCGCCCCGCTGCGGATGGACGATCTGGGGGCCGGGCCGGGCCTGATCGCCGCCGCTTTCGCCTGCGGTTCGCTGGTCGAGGCGACGATCGGTCCGATGACCGGGCGGCTGAGCGACCGGGTCGGCCGGACCGCCCCCTTCTTCATCGGCTCGATGGCCCTGGCGGCGGCGGTGGTTGGACTTGGCGTCTTCGACGTTCTGCCGCTGCTCTTCATTTCGGTGGTGGTTGCCGCCTTCGGGGCCGGGTTCGCGATCACTCCGGCGAGTGCCCTGGTCAGCGAGGCAGCCACCTCCGCCGGCTTGAACCAGGGCTACGCCTCCGGCGGGGCGAACATGGCCTGGGGCGGGGGGCAGATGGTCGGTGCGGTTGCCGGCGGGATGCTGGCACAGCAGTTCGGGTTCCTGGTGCCCTGCCTGATCACCGCGGTCTTTGTTGCGGCGATCGGGCTGATGGCACGGAAGCTGAACGAGCCGATCCTCCAGGTGACCGGGGAGCACCCGATCGCAGTCGATCCCGGGGCGCGATGATGTGGAAATGAGAGGAGAGGGCATGACGACGGAATGGGTCAACTGGTCCGGTGGCCAGAGCTGCCGGCCGGCGGAACGGGTCCGCCCGTCCGGGCGCGGTGAGCTGGCGGAGGTCGTCGCCAGTGCCGCCGGGGCCGGGCGGCAGATCACGGTCCCCGGATCCGGACACTCCTTCACCGCGACCGCCCTGACCGAGGACCTGATGGTGGACATCGGGGCCCTCTCCGGGGTGCTCGCAGCCGACCGTTCGAGCGGCCTGGTCAAGGTCGGTGGCGGCACCGTGCTGGCAGACCTCAACCGGGGCCTTGACTCGCTCGGTCTGGCGATGGCCAACCTCGGAGACATCGACCGGCAGACGATCGCCGGGGCGATCTCCACCGCGACCCACGGAACCGGCGCCGGCTTCGGCAACATCCCGGCCCAGGTCGCGGAGATTGAGTTGATGGGTCCGGATGGAGTCGTTCGGACCTTCGGACCCGAGGACGGGGACCGCTTCCGGGCTGCCCGGGTCGGGGTCGGGGCGCTCGGGATCATCACCGCGGTCACCCTCCGGACGGTTCCGGCATTCGACCTTCACCGGGTCGACGAACCGATGGATCTCGACGACGTGCTTTCCAACTTCCATGAACTGGCCGCCGGGAACGACCACTTCGAGTTCTTCGTGTTCCCCCGGACCACCCGGCCGCTGGTGATCCGTCGAAACCGGACCGACCGGGCCCGGGCGCCCCGCCACCCGGTCGAACGGTTCCTCGGGGACGTCGTGATCGAGAACGGGCTGGGCGACCTCGCGTTGCGGACCGTCGGCAAGTTCCCGGGGATGATCCCCCAGCTCGCCCGTTTCTCCACCGCCTTCATGTCGCAGGCCGAGCAGGTGGATGTGTCCCACCGGGTGTTCGCCAACTTCCGGACGATCCGCTTCGAGGAGATGGAGTACGCGCTACCGAGGGAGGCGGGGCCGGAGGCGCTCTCCCGGGTGCTGGCCCTGATCGAAGGCGAGAACTTCCCGATCGCGATGCCGATCGAGTGCCGGGTGGTCGCCGCCGACGACGCCCTGCTCAGCCCGACCAGCGAGCGGGATGCGACCTACATCGCGGTCCACCAGCACCGGGGGCAGGAGTGGCGGCCGTACTTCGCGGCAATCGAGGAGATCTTCGCCGAGCACGGTGGCCGACCCCACTGGGGCAAACGTCACACCAGAGATGCGGTCGCCCTGGCGGCGCTCTACCCGGGATGGGACCGGTTCGCGGGAGTTCGCGACGAGCTTGATCCGGAACGCACCTTCACCAACGGCTACGTGAGTCGGGTACTCGGTCCCTGAAACCCTAACCGGACCTCCGAGTCCGGTTAGCTGCTACTGTTCCGGACCGATGAGTCCACCTGAAACCCTTGGCCTCGACCAACCGGAATCGATGGATGCCGGTGGGTCCAGGTTTGACCCCTCCCGTGCCCACCCGTTCCGCAGCCTGCTGATCCTCGGTCTCGCCGCGCTCTCCTTCGCCCTGGCCCAGACCACCCTGATCCCGGCCCTGGTCGAGATGATCGAGGTCTTCCACACCGATGCCGCCGGCATCGCCTGGATCCTGACCGGGTACCTGATCGCCGCCGCCGTCTTCACCCCGATCCTCGGTCGGCTCGGGGACATGTTCGGCAAACGCAGGCTGCTGGTCATCGCCCTCCTGCTCTTTGCCGCGGGATCCGCGGTCTCGGCCCTCGGCAACACGCTCGAGGTGGTCGTGCTCGGCCGCATTCTGCAGGGAGTCGGAGGCGGGATCTTTCCGCTCTGCTTCGGGATCATCCGGGACGAGTTCCCGGCGGACAGAGTCTCGCAGTCGATCGGCCTGATCTCCGCCACCGCCGGCATCGGAGGCGGGCTCGGCCTGATCCTCGGCGGGGTCATCCTCGATGCCTCCTCCTACCACTGGATCTTCTGGCTCGGGGCGGCGATGGCGCTGATCGCTGCCGCCGCCACGGTTGCCCTGGTCCCGGAATCGCCCGATCGAACCCCGGGCCGGGTCGACGTACGGGGAGCGGTGGTGCTGGCGGTCGGGCTCTCGATTCCGCTCTACGCGATCTCCCAGGTCGGCACCTGGGGCTGGCTCGACACCCGCACCCTGGGAATGGTCGGGATCGGCCTGATCATCCTCGCCTTCTGGACCTGGCTTCAGCTCCGCACCGAGGAACCGCTCGCTGACATCAGGACCCTGGCCGACCCGAGCATCGCGATGACCAACCTGGCGACCCTGCTGGTCGGATTCGGAATGTTCGGCTCCTTCATCCTGATTCCGCAGCTGGTCGAGGCCCCGGAGGTATCCGGGTACGGGTTCGGCTTCAGTGCCACCCAGGCCGGACTGGTGATGCTCCCGGCGGCATTCGTGATGCTCTTCGCCGGCCCCGCCTCCGGCCTCCTCGGTCAGCGCTTCGGCAACAAGCTCCCGCTTGCCCTGGGAGGCGTCATCTCGGGTATCGGGCTGCTCGGGCTCGGCCTTTTCCACGAAAGCGTCGTCTCGATCATCGTCTGGAACATGGTCTCCTCGGTCGGGATCGGTCTCGGCTTCGCCGCGATGCCCAACCTGATCATGCAGGCGGTCCCGCCGGAGCGGACCGGGGAGGCGACCGGGTTCAACGCCCTGATCCGCTCGGTCGGCTCCTCACTCGGTTCCCAGGTTTCCGCCTCGATCCTGGCGGGGACGATCGTCGCCGGGGCAGTGCTGCCAACCGATCACGGTTTTCAGGCCGCCTTCCTGGTTTGCGCCGGAGTGTCGCTCCTCGCGGGCCTCCTGGCGGCCCTGATCCCGGGCTCCGGACGCGCCCACGTTTCGCTGGGCGAGGAGATCGGGGCGGCCTCGCCCCTCGGTGATCCCGCCCTGACCGACGAGGGGACCGGGTGAGCGAACCGGACTCTCTCCTGCCGCGGCGGGCAGACGCGGTCCGCAACCGGGCGCGGATCATCGCCGCGGCCGAGGCCGAGTTCCGCGAACACGGCCTTGATGCCGGGATCCCGGAGATTGCCGCCCGGGCCGGGGTCGGCAAGGGCACCATCTACCGCAACTTCGAGAGCAAGGACGAACTGCTCGCGGCGGTGATCGCGACCCGGATGGAGGAGTTCGACCGGGCCATCGTCGTGGCGCAGGACGAGTCCGATCCCGAGCGGGCGCTGCGGCAACTTCTCGGTGACGCCGCCGCCCGAACCAGCGCGGTGACCCTCCCGGTCGGGATCGCCTGGCCGATGGAACACCCCCGGCTCGACGAGGTACGGAGGCGAGTCACACGACACATGGGCGAGCTCTTCTCCGCCGGTCAGGCTGCGGGCGGAATCCGCCCCGAGGCCACGGTCAAGGAACTCTTCATCCTGTTCGGAGGGACCCTCCGGGCCCTCAAGGCAGACGAGGAGCAGGATCCGGAGGTGTGGCGTCGCCACGCCAATCTGGTTCTCGACGCCTTCCGCCAAGCGGGCGGCCCGCAGGAACCACCTGCAGGGGGCGGGCGGCCCGGGGTCTAGAGAAAGGTCTGGCCTTCGCCGCGATAGGTGGGGATCTCGTCGACGATCTCATCGCCCTGAACCAGGTGAAGCGAGGCGAATCGTTCGCAGAGTTCCCCCGCCTTGTTGTGCCGGAGGTACACGTTGTCGCCGAGTTTCAGCTGATCGGCCGGTGGTCCGAGCAGCGGGGTCTGGACCTCGCCGGCGCCTTCCTCCCGGTCGAGCCGCAGACCCTCGGGCAGCCACGGGACCGGCAGCCGGGCCGGGTCCACAGCACCGGAGGAGAGGTAGCCGCCGCCGAATGCGGTCACCACCCCCGGCCCCGGGCGGCGGACCACGGGAAGGGCGAACCCGGCCGCGGGCCGGAGCGAGAACCGGCTGTAGCGGTCGAACTGGGCCGGGGCGAAGAACCCGGAGCCGGCCGCCACCTCGGTCACGGCCTGCTCGTTGGCGGTCAGTTCCAGTGACCCAGTTCCACCCCCGTTGACGATCCGGATCGGGGCGATCTCCCGGATCCGCGCGACCGCTTCGGCCCGCCGCAGGGCGAGTTCGGCCGCCGAGCGCCGCTGCATCCAGCGGATCGCCCGGGAACGCAGCGGTCGCCCCGGGATCCGGTCGCCGACCCCGGCGATCTGTCCCTCGTAGGACATCAATGCGACCAGTTCCAGCCTTGGACGGCGGGCGATCTCCTCGGCCAGGGCGACCGCGTCCTCGACCGCGTGGAGCGGAGATCTGCGTGCTCCGGCCCGCAACCGCCCACCGAAGGCCCGGAAGCCGGCGTCGAGTTCGAGACTCACCGGGATCGGACCCCCACCCTTGCCGAGCACCGACTCGATCAGATCGAGATGGGCGATCGAGTCCACCGTGAGGATCGGAGCCCGGCCGGGGTTGGCCGCCCAGCCGAGTGCCAGCCGCTTCAGCCCGTCACGGTCGGTGGTCGGGTAGGCGAGCAGCAGATCCTCGAACCCTCCATCCTCGGCTAGCCAGAGAGTCTCGGCCAGGGTGAACGTCATCAGTCCGTCGAACCGCTCGTGCCGGTCGAAGATCCGGTCGAGCATGGACCGGCTTCGGATCGACTTGCTCGCCACCCGGATCGGTTTCGAGCCGGCCCGGAGCAGCATCGAGTCGGCGTTGGCCCACATTGCGTCGAGATCGACAAAGGCGAACGGCGCGGGAACGTCGGCAAAGATTTCCTCGTAACGCTGGAGCAACCCGCTGCCGGCAGTCGGTTCGGCCATGCGAGGCAGGTTATCGGCGGCGGCGGGCGGCTCAAACCCCGTCGGCCGGAGCCGAGTCCGTACAATCGGGACCGCCCGGAGAGGTGGCCGAGTGGCTGAAGGCGCTTCCCTGCTAAGGAAGTATGCGGCAACCCCGCATCGAGGGTTCGAATCCCTCCCTCTCCGTTTCCCGCCGTCGCGGCCCGGCCAGCCGTCACGGCGATCCGGAGCCGCCTTTGCGGACCGGGGCGTCGGTCGTCATGATGGGGTCGTGCTGAGACACGAGAACGCCCGCAGAACCAAGATCGTCGCCACGGTCGGTCCCGCCTCCTGGGATCCGTCGGTACTGAGTGAGCTGATCGAGGCCGGGGTGGATGTGTTCCGGCTCAACTTCTCGCACGGCAACGAGGCCCGTCACATGCAGACCGTGCTCGACATCCGGGACGCCTCGAAGCGACTCGGCCGGGAGGTGGGGATCCTTGGCGACCTGCCGGGGCCGAAGCTCCGGGTCGGAAACTTCCCCCAGGGCGTGGTTCAGGTCACGACCGGGTCCGAAGTCCGGATCACCTCCCGCGACGTTGACGGTAGCGCGACGCTGATCCCGGTCTCCTGGCCGGAGATGGCCGGCAACCTGGATGTCGGGGCCGAGGTGTTTCTCGCCGACGGATCGATCCGGCTCGAGGTCACCGGCGAGGAGGACGGCGAGCTGATCGCCGAGGTCCTGGTCGGCGGTCCGCTCTCATCGAGGAAGGGTGTGAATCTTCCCGGCGTCGATTCCGGGATCGAGGCGGTCTCGGAGGCCGACCTCGGCTGGGTCCGGTTCGCGGTTGAAAACGAACTCGATTTCATCGCGGTCTCCTTCGTCCGCCGTCCGGAGGATCTCGATCCCGTGATCGCGACCCTGGACGAACTCGGGTCCGAAATTCCGGTGATCGCCAAGATCGAGAAGCCGGAGGCCGCCCAGGCGATCGAGGGAATCGTCGCGCGGGCAACCGGCGGGATCATGGTCGCCCGCGGCGATCTCGGCATCGAACTGCCGCTGGAGGAGGTGCCGGTCACCCAGAAGTACCTGATCCGGGCGGCCGGCCATGCCTCGAAGGTCGCGATCACCGCAACCCAGATGCTGGCCTCGATGGTCCGGAACAAGCGACCCACCCGGGCCGAGGTGACCGATGTCTCGGCTGCGGTCTACGACGGCACGGACGCGGTGATGCTCTCCGAGGAGACCGCGGTCGGGGATCACCCGGTGGAGGCGGTCAGGGTGATGGACCGGATCGCCCGTGCCACCGAGCCCGATTTCGCCTACTGGGAAGCCGTCTTCAACCGCACCCGCCAGGAGGAGATGGACGTCTCGGCCTCGGTCACCCAGAGCGCGGTGATCGCCGCCTACCGGCTCAACCTGGCCCTGATCGTGGTGCCGACCGCCTCCGGGCGCACCGCCACGGTCGTTTCCGCCCACCGGCCGGAGGTGCCGGTGATGGCGGTGACCCACAGCGTTCAGACCCAGCGTCGACTCCGGCTCTATTTCGGGGTTGAGCCGGTCCTCCACCAAAGGACGGTGGAGATCCGCGACCTGCTCTACGAGAGCGCCGACGACGCGGTCCGGTTCAACATGGCCAGGTCGGGTGACCTGATCGCGATCGTCGCCGGACTGACCGACCTCGGTCTCGGCACCAACCTGTTTGAGATCCACCGAGTCCCCTGACCGATCGGCCCGGAGGAAGTCTCGGGCCGATATACTGAACTCGGTTCAGGTGAGTGAACCATCCTCCACACGAGCAGAGAGGCAGCACCGCGATGAAGACGATCGAGATCAGGAACCCCGAGGAGTCGGACGTGCTCGGGGAGATCACCCTGACCGATCCCGATGCCGTAGCCGAGATCGTCGGCCGGGCGGTCGCCGCGAAGCGGTCCTGGTCGGCGCTGCCGGTTGCCGAAAGGGCCGCTGCTCTGGACCGGGCCGCGGACATCCTTGAAGCCGAGCAGTCCGAACTCGGACGGCTCCTGGCAGCCGAGTCGGGGAAGCCACTTCCCCAGGCCGAGTTCGAGGTCGGTGGCGGCATCCACTTCCTCCGGGGCAACGCGATCGAGGGCCGTCGTCTGGCCGGACGGGTGCTTCCGACCGAGGGAAACTTCGGGACCGAGTGGGATCTCGCCTACACCCGCCGCGAACCACTCGGGGTGGTCGCCGCGATCCTGCCCTTCAACTTCCCGGTTGAACTCTTTGTCGAGAAGTGCGCGGCGGCCCTGGTCGGCGGCAACGCGGTCGTGGTCAAGCCGCCGCTGGAAGATCCGCTGGTGGTCGAGAGGTTCAGACAGGCGCTGGTCGAGGCCGGGGTGCCGGCCGAGGTGATCCAGGCGGTCCACGGCGACGCCGACGTGGGTGCGGCCCTGGCGACTGCCCCGGGGGTGGACGCGATCTCCCTGACCGGCTCGACCAACGCGGGGATCGCGGTGGCCGTGTCCACCGCGGCGCAACTCCGCGTGCTCCACCTCGAACTCGGCGGGAACAACGCCTGCCTGATCCTCGATGATGCCGACATCGACCTGGTCGCCGAGGAAGCGGTCCGGGGCCGGATCCTGATGAACGGCCAGGCCTGCTCGGCCTCCAAGCGCCTGATCGTCCACCGTTCGCTCCACGACGAACTGGCCGACCGGCTGGCGGCGGCTGCCGCCTCACAGACGGTGGGGGCGGCGACCGACGCCAGCTCGACCATCGGACCCCTGATCCACACCGGAGCCGCCTCACGGGTTGCCGACCAGGTGGCCAAGGCCCGGAGCCAAGGGGCCCTGCTGGCGGCCGGCAGCGGCGAGGCGGACGGCGCCTGGTTCGCCCCGACGGTGCTTGCCGGGGTGCCGACCGGGGCCGACATCGCCCGCGACGACGAGATCTTCGGTCCGGTCTTCAACCTGATCCCGGTCGATTCCGAACGGGAGGCCCTGGAAACGGCCAACGCCTCCTCATTCGGCCTGATGGCCTCGGTCTTCTCGACCGATCCCCAGCGGGCACTCGGGGTCGCGGAGCGGATCGACTCGGGCGGAGTGGTGATCAACGGCACCGATAACTACCGGCCACCGGTGATCCCGTTCGGCGGGGTGAAGATGTCCGGGCGGGGCCGTGAAGGTCTCGGCTACACCCTCGACGAGCTGACCCGGGAGAAGCCGATCATCTTCCGCCGATTCCGATACCGGCCCGAGTAGGCTCACCCCCGGTGGCGGACGGATCCGACAGATATCAGGTCCCCGCGGTGGTCGGGGCGATCAAGATTCTGGACGAACTCGCCGGTCGGGGCGACGAAGGAGCCACCCAGGCCGGCCTGGTTGAAGCGACCGGGCTCTCGAAGAGCACGATGCACAACCTGCTCTCGACCCTCGAGGCCCACGACTTCGTCCGGCGTGAAACGGACACCCGAAGCTACCGGCTCGGACCCGCCCTGATCCCGCTCGGCGCCGAGGCGGGCCGTCAGGTGAAGCTGGTTCGTACCGCGATCGACCGGATCGCCCCGCTGGCTGCGAGTGAGCAACTCTCGTTCGCGGTGGCCCAGATGATCGGGCGCGACCGTTGCCGGGTGATCGAACGGTTCTATCCGCCGGAAGACGTTCACGTCGGGATCACCGTGGGCTCGGACTACGGTCCCCTCGACGGAGCGATCGGCAAGGTGATCCTGGCGGCGATGGACCCGGCCCGGGCCGATCGGCTGATTCACGATCACGAGCTGCCAGCTCACACCAACTCGACGATCACGGATCCCGATCGTCTGGCCGCGGAAGTGGACCAGGCCCGGGAGCTGGGCTGGGCGGTGAGCCGGGGCGAGCTGAACCAGAACCACGCGGTCGCCGCCGGGATCCACGGCCCCGACGGCGAGCTTGCCCTGCTGCTGCTTGCGATCGGGTTCCCCGGGGATCTCGACGACGCAAAGATGGCCGAGACCGGCCGTCGGCTGAGCGAGACTGCCGCCGAGATCTCCGTGGTCCCGGTCCGCAGGTCATCGGCAAGTAGCTGAGTGCGGCCGGAAAACGCCGAACCGCGCGACCTCGAGCGGCCGATTTTCCCCGACCCGGCCCATGCCCGGGCTGCTCCTTCCGGCCGCCACCGGTCGAACTCGCAATCGCATCAGGCCGGCCCGGGGCGAGGTCGTCGACCGGCCCCCGTGGGTCGGGTTGCACGTAGCGGCCGGTCGTGTTAGCTTTTCGGTATCTTGAACAGCGTTCAGGTGGCTGAACTTGACTCAATCAGGTCCAGCCGATGCGAGCAAGCGCAAAGCGAGCGGTGAGTGAGTAACCGAGGCAGCCTGCGTCAGGCAAGCACAGGTACCCGGAAACCCACAGGAGGAAGAGATGAGTGAAGTTCGAGAGGTAGATCTGGTCATTACCGGCGGGACGGTTGTCTCCCCGAGCGGCACCCGCAAGATGGGGGTAGCGGTCGACGACGGCAAGATCGTCGCGGTGACCGAGGACCGGTTCCTGCCGCCGGCGAAGAAGACGGTTGACGCGAACGGACTTCACGTGATTCCGGGCCTGGTCGACACCGAGGCCCATCCCGGTTGCTACTCGCCGCTGAAGGACGACCTGATGAGTGAATCCCAGGCGGCCGCCGCGGCCGGGGTCACCACCTGGGGAATCCACGCCCCGTCCACCCGGATGGGCCACCCCGAGTTCGCCGAGTTCGTACAGAAGGAAGACGTGGTCTCCTTCCATGACTCCTTCCCGTACTTCGAGGAGGCGGTCGAGTCCGACTCCGCGATCGATGTCTTCGCCACCTACATGCTGGAAACCGACCAGCAGGCGGCCGAGATCCCCGAGTACGCCAAGGACCACGGCGTCACCTCCTTCAAGCTTTACCTCCAGGCGATGAGCCCCGAGTCCGAACCCAACTGGCCCGGCCGCCGCGCCGGTCTCGGCGCCGGATTCGACGACGGCGTGATCTGGGTGGCGATGGAGAACGTGGCCGCCCTGGGCCGCCCCGGCATCGTCTGCATGCACTGCGAGAACTGGGAGGTCGCCCGGATCTTCGACAAGCGCCTCAAGGATCAGGGCCGGACCGACTGGGCCACCTGGTCGGACCGCTCGCCCCACTATCTCGAGTCCTCCCACATCCGCTGGTACGGGGACATGGCCGCCCATCTCGGTTGCCCGATCTACATCCAGCACTCCACCACCCCGGAGAGCTACAAGGAGATCCTCGAACTGCGCGGTCGCGGGGTCGAGTGTCACGCCCAGACCGGGCCGCACTGGCTCCACTTCGGCAAGGAGGAGCACAACGCCTGGCGGATCAACGTGCCGCTCCGCTCCCGCCACAACAACCCGAACATCTGGTCGGCGATCCAGGCCGGGATCATCAACTCGGTCGGCTCCGATCACGTGGTCGCCTGGGGTGACGCCGGCTACGAAGCCTCCTACAACGAGAACATCTGGGAGCTCAAGACCGGCTTCACCTCACGGGTCGAGATGCTGCTCCCGGTGCTTCTGAACGGCGTAAACCAAGGCAAGATCAGCCTCGAACGGATGGTCGAGGTGGCCTGCTCCGAACCGGCGAAGATCTTCGGGGTCTACCCGCAGAAGGGTCTGATCGAGGTCGGCGCCGACGCCGACATCGTTCTGGTCGACCTCGACAAGGAGGTCACCGTCAAGAACGAAAACGTGCTGACCCGCTCCGGCTGGACCTGCATCATGGATCACACCCTCAAGGGCTGGGCGGTCGGCACCTTCCTCCGCGGCACCCAGGTCGCCCGGTGGGAAGATGGCGCGCCGAAGCCGGAGTACATCGGCAACTCCGAGGGTCGGTACCTCAGACGGGAGCCGGGTCAGGATCTGCTTCCGGTCGCCGGTGGCAGCGGTGTCCGGGCCGAGGTTCGCCCGGAAGTGAAGATCGGTCCCAACGACGAGGGTGCCTGAGCGGCACCCCGGGAAAGGAGATCCGACCATGGCAAACGTATGGGATGACGTCCTCCCCGAGGAGGACCGGCAGGTATTCGAACAGGCCGGCTGGGGCAGGGACGTCGGCTTCGGCGAGAAGCCGGTCCTGCTGGTTGTGGACGTGATCTACAACTTCGTCGGCGACAGGCCCGAACCGATCCTCGAGTCGATCAAGAAGTGGCGCTACTCCTGTGGCGAACGGGGCTGGGAGGGCGTCAAACACCTCGAACGGCTGATCGCAGTCGCCCGCGAGAAGCAGATCCCGATCGTCTACACCGGCATGGACCGGCGACCCGACGGCTTCGACCAGGGCGCCTGGAACTGGAAGAGCCACCGGGCCGGTGACGCCTCCGACATCAAGGGCTCGCTCGGCAACGAGGTGGTCGAGGAAGTCAAGCCGGAGCCACAGGACATCTACTTCGTCAAGGACAAGCCGAGCGCCTTTCACGGCACCCACCTGCTCGACTACCTGATCTACCTCGGGGCGGACACGGTGATCACCACCGGCACCACCACCTCCGGCTGCGTCCGGGCGAGCGCGGTCGACGCGACCCAGTACAACTACCGCTCGATTGTGCCCGAGGAGTGCGTCTGGGACCGCTCGATGATCTCCCACAAGGTCAATCTGCTGGACATCCAGATGAAGTACGGCGACGTGAAGAAGACCGATCAGGTGATCGAGTACTTTCGTTCGCTGCCGGACCGTCCCTGCGGCCCGAACACGCCGACCGGCGTGGCCAACACCGACCAGGAGGTGCCCGCATGAGCAGCGATTCCCACGGCGACCAACTCGGCCTCGGGGTCGAGGTCCGCAAGATCGTCACCCTCGTCGAGGAGGTCCACACCGAGGGGGGACGCTCCGACGGCACCCCGCTGAAGAAGGCGGCGGTGGCGGTGGTCTTCCGGAACCCCTACGCCGGCGAGCCCTTTACCGAGGATCTCTCGGCCCTGATCGACGCCTCCCCGGCGCTCGGCAGGCTGATCGGCGAACGGGTGAACGAGGCGCTCGACGGCGAAGTCGAGTCACACGGCAAGGCCGTGGTGGTCGGCACGGACGGAGAACAGGAACACGGTAACGCGGCCAAGACCACCGCTTTCGGCAACCCCTTCCGTGAGGGGTTCGGCGGCGGCAAGGCCTGGCTCCCCTCGACCACCAAGCGCTGCGCTCCGGGGGCCAGCGTGGACGTTCCGCTCTGCTACAAGGACGAGATCTGGATCCGCTCCCACTACGACACGATCACGATCCAGGTCGCCGACGCGCCGGCCGCTGACGAGATCATGCTGATCGGGGCGGTTGCCTCCCGCGGTCGCCTCAACGCCCGGGTCGGCGGCAAGACCAAGGACGAGGTCGCGTAGGGCCGATGCCGGGGCGGGAGGACAGACAGTGAGTTCCACACTCGAGGTCCGCAACCTCGGTGGCATGGTCACCGGTCGGCTGGACGACCCGGTGGCCACCCCCGAGGTGATCCGGGTGGAGGACGGCCTGATCACCTCCTTCGAGCCCGGACCGGAACCGGACCGGGTCCTGGATGCTCACGGGGCGGTCGCAGCCCCGGGCCTGATCGACTCCCACGCGCACGTCGTCTTCGGCGACTGGACCCCTCGCCAGAGCGCCCTCGGCTGGATCGAGTCCTCACTCCACGGCGGGGTGACGATGATGATGTCCGCCTCCGAGGTCCACCTTCCCGGTCGCCCTCACGACCGGGAAGGTGTGAAGTCCCTGGCGATCGCCGCCCAGCGGGCATTCGCCGACTACCGGCCCGGCGGGGTCAAGGTGCTGGCCGGCTCGGTGATCATGGAGCCGTCCCTCACCCCGGAGGACTTCGTCGAGCTCAGGGAGAAGGGCGTCTCCCTGGCCAAAGTGGGGTTCGGCGACTTTTCGCCCCAGGCCGATGCCGCCCCGCTGGTCCGGGCCGCCCAGGAAAACGGTTTCGTGGTGATGAATCACACCGGCGGGGCCTCGATCCCCGACTCCTCTCCGGTCACGATCGAGGACGTGCTCGCGCTCGGCTGCGACATCATCGGCCACGCCAACGGCGGCACAACCGCCCTGCCGGATGCCGATCTGCCTCGCCTGTTCGATGCTCCCGGTGCGATTCAGCTGGTCCAGGCGGGTAACCTGAGATCCTCGATCGCGATCATGGATCACGCCTACGATCTCGACTCGCTCGACCGGATCGTGCTTGCCACCGATACCCCCACCGGCACCGGAGTCATGCCCCTCGGGATGATCAAGACGGTCTGCGAAATCTCCTCGCTCTGCGGACTCGCCGCGCCCAAGGCGCTGGCCCTGGCCACCGGTAACAACGCCGCGGTGTTGGGTCGGCCGGAGGGCATTCTGGAGCCCGGCCATCCGGCCGACCTCTTTCTGATGTTCCGTCCGCTCGGCTCGTCCTGCGACGGCCCGCTCGAATCGATCGAGAACGGAGACATCCCCGGGATCGCGGCGGTCATCGCCGACGGCGAGCTCCGGGCGCTGCGCTCAAGAAATACACCTGCCCCCGACGGGGCCTGCGAACTCAAAGGAGAGGCATGACCGAGCTGATCGAAGAGGTGATCGTTCCCGCCAGCGAGGCGCGGACGATCGAGGTGAAGAAGGGTCAGACCCTCGAGATGGTCGACCTGGAGGGCCAGCAGGTGGGCGACGTCGCGATCTGGATGGCCGCCGACCCGACCGAGTACTTCTCGCCCAGCCACACCGTCTCGACCCTGTCAAAGCTGGTTCCGGAGGTGGGCGACTCGATCCTCTCCAATCACCGCACCCCGATGATGAAGATCACCCGGGACGACGTCGGCCGTCACGACCTGATCGTCCCCTGCTGCGATCCCGAGCGCTACTCGATCGACTACGACACCCCGGGCCACCGCTCCTGCCTGGGCTCGCTCGAGGAAGCGATCGAGGGCCGGGACCTTCCCCTCCGGGGCGAGATGTGCTGGAACGTGTTCATGAACAACCAGCTTGAGGACGGCAGGATCGTCACCTACGAACCGCCGCATCCGGCCGGATCGACGATCGCCCTGGAGGCCCTGGAGGACGTGACCGTGGCCCTCTCCGCCTGTCCCCAGGACATCTCGGCAGTGAATGCCTACAACCCGACCCCGATGGCACTTCGGGTCAGGAGCGGCGACTGACTGGATACGCGACAGACGAGCTGGCGGTCGCCGAGGCCGCACGGATCATCGCCGGGGCCGGTCTGGTCGAGGCCTTCGGGCACGTCTCGGCGCGCTCCGGGGACGGCTTCCTGATCACCGCGACCCGGCCGCTCGGCAGCGCCACCGCCGCCGACATCCAGCGGGTGGACAGCGAGGGAATCCCGGCTGAGGACGCGGTCGACCTGCCACTCGAGGCGCCGCTGCACGCCGCCGTCTACGCGGCCCGTCCCGACATCGGGGCGATCTGCCGCACCCACTCCCCGGCGGCGGTGCGGGCCGGGGCGCGGGCCGAAGTGCCACCGCTCACCCACGGTCTCGGCGGGCTTTCCGGCGAGATCCGGCTCTGCGAACGGATCGATCTGGTTACCGATGCCGGGGCAGGCAGGGAGATCGCGGTCGCACTCGGCGGCGCTGACTGTCTGCTGATCCGGGCCAACGGTGCGATCGCCACCGGGGCCGACCTCGCCGGAGCGGTGGTCCGGGCCCGCTACCTCGAGGAACGATGCGAGCTCTCGGCCGACGCGCCGGACGGGGCCGCTATCGGAACCCGTGAACTTGAATCCCGCTCCGTCTGGTTTGACCAGGAAAGAGCCCGTGCCTGGGCCTGGATGAGGTGGAGGTACGGGAAGGCGTCCTGATCTAACGAGTCAACTCAAGGCAGTATCGGTTCAATTAATGAGGAGAGAGGTACAAATGAGTTTCACGCAACACCGCAAGCGTTTTCTGGCAGCACTGCTGGCTTCCATGGTCTTGGTGGCCGGTCTGGCCGCATGTGGCGGCAGCAGCGACGATTCCGGCTCCGGTGATACCGGATCCACCCAGGACGCGACTCTGGTTCTGGACTTCATCCCGGGTGCCGTCCACGCCGGGATCTACGAAGCCCAGAAGGCCGGTTACTACAAGGACAACGGAATCAACCTGAAGATCATCGAGCCGACCTCGACCGCCGACACGCTCAAGCTGATCGACGCCGGCAAGGCCGACTTCGGTCTGGCCGACGGCATCGATCTCGCCTCGCAGATCGAGCAGGGCCGTGAGGCAAAGGGGATCATGGCGATGCTTCAGCGTCCCCCCGGTGGTCTGATCACCCTGAAGAAGGACAACATCGCAACCCCGGCCGATCTGGCGGGCAAAACGGTTGGCGTTACCGGCGTTCCGTCGGACAACGCGATCCTGGACACGATCATGGCTGACGCGGGCGCCAGTTCCGACGACGCCAAGGTCGTGACCATCGGGTTCAACGGCGTGCAGGCGCTTGAGTCCGGCAAGGTCCAGGCGTTCACCGGTTTCATTCCGGCAGACGCGGTCCAGGTCGAGGCCGACGGCCAGCCGACCAAGTCGTTCAGCCTGGACGAGAACGGGGGCCCCTCCTACCCGGGTCTCGTCGCCTTCTCGACCGAGTCCCGGATCAAGGACAAGCCGGACCTGATGAAGGGCTTCGTCGAAGCCACGATCAAGGGTTACCAGGATGCGCTGGAAGATCCGGCCAAGGCGATCGACGACCTGATCTCGCAGACCCAGGGGATCGACAAGGAACTGGCGACCAAGTCGTTCGAGCAGTGGGTGCCGCTGATGGGCCCGGCTGATACCTACGGCCAGTTCGACCAGAAGAACCTCGAGTCGCTGTCGTCCTTCCTCGTGGAGAACGAACTCGCCAAGGAGCCGATCGCTCCGGATCGTTACGCGACCAACGAGTTCACCGGTGGCGCCGAGCTGACCGCCGGCAAGTAGGCGAAGCGGGACGCAGAAGAAAGGATCGGCATACAGGTGGCTTCGAAGCTCACAATCGAGGGTCTCTCCAAGATCTATCGCGGCACCGGCGGCGCCGAGAACGTGACCGCCCTGAAGGACGTCGCAATCGAGATCGGGGACGGGGAGTTCGTTTCGATCGTCGGGCCTTCGGGCTGCGGCAAGTCGACCCTGTTCAACATCATCGCCGGGCTGATCCGGCCGTCGAGCGGCACCGTGCTGCTCGACGGTCGGCAGCGCGACGACCTGCTCGGCTCGGTCGGCTACATGCCGCAACGGGACTGCCTGATG
Organism: Solirubrobacterales bacterium; assembly: GCA_023958085.1. Taxonomy (GTDB): domain Bacteria; phylum Actinomycetota; class Thermoleophilia; order Solirubrobacterales; family 70-9; genus 67-14. Next base: position 341,174 of record JAMLGI010000001.1, read on the forward strand.
CCCTGGCGGTCGGTCCTCGAGAACACCACGCTCGGGCTTGAACTGACCGGCGTGAAACGGAAGGAAGCCAGGCAGCAGGCTCTGGCCGAGTTCGCCCGGTTCGGGCTGGCCGGCTTCGAGGATCAGTGGCCGGCCAAGCTTTCGGGCGGGATGAAGCAGCGTGCGGCGCTGCTTCGCACCTTCCTGGCCGGCCGGGATCTGATGCTTCTGGACGAACCGTTCGGAGCGCTGGACGCCCTGACCCGCGCCAACATGCAGCAGTGGCTCCTGGATGTCTGGAGCCAGAACCGCAAGACCATCCTCTTCGTCACCCATGACGTCGAGGAGGCAATCTTTCTCTCCGACCGGGTGTATGTGATGTCCGGCCGGCCCGGCCGGGTCTCGCTCTGCGTGGACGTGAAGATCGAGCGTCCGCGCCGACCCGAGATCTCGATGTCCCCCGAGTTCCTGCTGCTCAAGCAGAAGCTGCTCAGGCCGCTCGAGATGGCGGCAGCACCCGATGGCAGTTTCCCGGTCGACCGTCCCACCGTGGAGGAGAACCTCTGATGTTTGCCCGTGGTACCCGCAGCCGGCGGCTCGCCGGCGCCATCCTCCCACCCCTCCTGTTCGCGATCGCCGTGCTGGTCGTCTGGCAGCTCTACGTGGTGATCGGTGGGGTCAAGGAATCGACCCTGCCCAAGCCGACCGACATCATCGACTCGATGTGGCAGAACCGCACGATGCTGATCGAGAACGCCTGGGTCACGATCAAGGAGATCATCCTCGGCTTCATCGCCGCGATCATCCTCGGGGTCGGCCTGGCGGTCCTGATCCGCAGTTCACGCAAGGTGGAACGGGCGATCTACCCCTGGCTGGTGGTGTCCCAGATGGTGCCGATCCCGGCGATCGCTCCGCTGCTGGTGATCTGGACCGGCTTCGACATGAGGCCGAAGGTGCTGGTGATCATGCTGGTCAGCTTCTTCCCGATCGCGGTCAACACGATCGACGGGCTGAGAGCGGTCGAGCCGGAACTGATGAACCTGCTGAAGACGCTCCGGGCGAACGCCTGGCAGCGCTTCCGCAAGGCCCAGCTTCCGGCAGCTCTGCCCTTCATGTTCTCCGGCCTCAAGGTGGCGGCCGCCCTTTCAGTGATCGGAGCGGTCTTCGCCGAATGGGTCGGGGCTTCCGACGGTCTCGGATACCTGGTGCTCGTTCTCAACAACCAGACCGCGACCACCGACATGTTTGCGGTGATCGTCACCCTGGCCCTGATCGGGATCAGCCTCTTCCTCCTGGTGACCCTGCTTGAGCGCCTGCTCCTGCCCTGGTACTACGAGTCCCGGGAGTCGGAAGGCGAGGGGCTTCACATCGATCCGGACGACCCGAGCTGAGCGCCCGGACAGCCGGCGGAAAGCTGAAATGAACGAACGAGGCAACAGGGACACGGCGGGCGATGGGTCGGCCAAGGGCGCTGCGACGACGATCGTCCGGGGCGCCTGGGTGCTGACCATGGGACCGGCCGGGGCGCTTCGCGATGCGGCGGTTGCCTTCGACGGCGACGGCCGGATCATCGCGACCGGCCGGGCGGACGAGCTGATCGCCACCAACCCCGGGGCGGAGCTGGTCGGCGACGGCAACGGCATCGTGATGCCGGGCTTCGTCAACGCCCACACCCACCTGACCGAGGGTCTGATCACCGGCATGGGTGAGACCGCCGTGCTCTGGGAGTGGTTCACCCGGGTGGTCAATCCGTCGGGCGAAATCATCACCCGGGAACAGGTCGGGCTCGGCACCCGTCTCAAGGCGGTCGAGATGCTGGAGTCGGGGATCACCACGGTCAACGACATGTCCTGCCACCGCAATCTCGGTTCGCTGGCCTCGCTCGGCGCGGTTGACGGCCTCGCCGAGATGGGCCTGCGGGGGATCGTCTGCTTCGGCGCGGAGGATCTCTACGACAACGCGCCTTCCGCCGATCTGTTCATGGCGGAGCATGAGGCGCTGGCCGACCGGATCGCCCCGGAACCACTGATCGGCTTCCGGGCCGGGGTCGGAACCGTGCTCGGGATCTCGGACGAACTGTTCACTCGAACGATCGCGGCCTGCGCCGAACACGGCTGGGCGGTACACACCCATCTGGCCGAGGTTCGCGAGGAGGTGACCGAGTCCAAGCTGACCAACGACGGCTGCGACACGATCGAGCACGCCGACCGTAAGGGTTTGCTGGACCACGAGGTGATCGCCGGCCACTGCATCTGGTGCTCCGAGAACGACATCGGCCTGCTCGCCTCCCGGGATGTGGCGGTTGCCCACAACCCGGTTGCGAACATGATCCTCGCCTCCGGGGTCTGCCCGGTGCCGCGACTGCGCCGGGAGGGCGTACGGATCGGGATCGGCACCGACGGGGCCGCCTCGAACGACTCCCAGGACATGTTCGGCGCGATCAAAACGGCCGCCCTGCTGCAGAAAGTTCACAAGCTGGAAGCCACCGCGATGACCGCCCCCGAGGTACTGGAGATGGCGACGATCGGTGGTGCCCGGGCACTCGGTCTCGAAGACGAGATCGGTTCGCTCGAACCGGGAAAGCGGGCCGATCTGGTCCTGCTCGATGGCAACGGACCGGAGCTGGCGGTCCTCCACGATCCGTTCCAGCAGATCGTGTACGGCGCTACGCCACGCAGCGTCTCCGAGGTCTGGGTCGATGGCGTCCACCGGGTGACCGGTGCGGCGACGATCGGCATCGACCGCACGGCACTGGCCGCCGAGGCCCGGGAGAACGCCCGGGACCTGGCGAATCGTGGCGCCATGAAGGGCGAGTCGGCCTACGCCGGCCCGCTCCCATTCGAAGAAGGGAAGTAGACGATGGCTGACACCAGCGACATCGTTGTGATCGGGGCCGGCCACAACGGCCTCGCCTGTGCCTCATACCTGGCCCGGGCCGGACTCTCGGTGACCGTGCTCGAATCCTCCGACACCCCGGGCGGCTGCATCTTTACCCAGGATCAGCCCTCCGGCAACCGGCTGGAACTGGGTGGCTACGAACATGGCGGAATCCGGGCTTCGGGGGTGACCGCCGACCTCGAACTCGAGTCCCGCTACGGGCTGAAGTTCCACGAGCGGGAAGAGATCCTCTTCGCCCCCTGCGACGACGGCACCCCGCTCGCCTTCTGGAACTCGCTGGAGCGCACCGTGGAAAGCCTGGCCGAAACGGTCGGCCGTGAGGAGGCGGAGCGCTACCGGGCCTTCTCCAACTGGTCCTCGGCCGCGATGAATGTGCTCGGCCAGGCCGAGTCCGGTCCTCCGCCGAGCATCCGTTCGCTGGCCGCGGTCGCTGATGCCACCCTCGGCTCGGAGGGTTCCCGGCTGATGCAGGCCCTGTTCGCCCCGGCGACCGCGATCGCTGAAGCGGCCTTCGAGGACGACCGGCTGCGCGGCCCGCTGAATCACTGGGCGGCCCACTCCCAGCAACCGCCGCAGGCGCCGGGCACCGGGGCGGGAGCGCTGTTTCTCGCCGCCTCGCACGGCGCTCCGGCGATCCGGCCGGCCGGTGGTTCCCGGGGCACGGTAGACGCCCTGGTCCGCTGCCTCGAAGACTCGGGTGGCAGCGTGATCTGCTCGGCTGCGGCCGAACGGGTTGAGCTGTTCGGCGGCCGCGCCCGGGCGGTGATCGCCGGGGGCGAGCGCTACGAGGCCCGCAAGGCGGTGATCTCGGCGATCGACGCCCGCCGACTCTTCCTCGGCCTGATGGACGAAAAGGAACTGCCGTCCTCGCTGGTCGCCGAGGTGAAGCGAATCCACTTCTCCCAGCACAACGTGGCCGAACTGAAGGTGGACGCGGTGATCGACCTGGTGCCGCACGTGAACGGACCGGACGGGATGGAGCGGGCCTTCATGCTCTCCGCCAACACCGGCACCGACATCGCCCGGGCCTTCAGCGCGATCGGGCTGGGGCAACTGCCGGAGCGGCCCCCGGTGATGATCGCTTTCCCCTCGGTGCTCGAGTCTGGCTGGGCGCCGGAGGGCCAGGGTGTGGTCTGGCTTTCGACCTTCGTGCCGTGGACCCCGGAGAACGGACCGTGGGACCGGAAGCTGCTTGAGGAAGCGTCGGACCTGACCTGGAAGACGGCCGAGAAGGCGCTCGGCTACGAGATGACCGCGGTCGAAAGAAAGATCACCGGGCCGGAGGACTGGGTGGCCCGTCACGGCAACCCGGGCTCCAACCCGAACCACATCGAGATGAGCATCGACCAGCTGATGGGGATGCGCCCCTCGGTTTCCCTCTCCGGATACTCGACCCCGGTCCCCGGTCTCTTCCTGACCGGTGCCGGCACCCATCCGGGCGGCGGCATCACCGGGGTTCCGGGCCGCAACTCGGCCGCTGTGGTGATGGAGCACCTCGGGATCACGAAGCGAGCCCGGATGAAGAAACTGCGCACCCAGGCGGCGATGCTGAAGGACGCGCTGAAGGCGACCAGAGAGTTGAGGAAGAACGCATGAGCAGTCCGAACGAGCCGGTGGCGGCGTCCCCGTTTGCGGTGGTCGACCAGATCACCGACTACCAGAAGTCCGCCCTGATCGGGACGGCGGTCGAGCTCGGCCTGCCGAACGAACTCCATGAAAAGACCGCCACCCTGGCGGAGCTGACCGGAGTGCTCGGCACCGACTCCCGCGGCACCATGGGTCTGCTCTCCGGCCTGGTCGAGTTCGGCCTGGTTGAACGGGACGGGGACCGGTTCGGTCTGACCGCGGCCGGGGCGATGCTGGCCGACGAGCATCCCGACACGGTCGCCTGGATCGCCCGCAAGGAGTGGTTCTTCTACAAGCTTTGGGCAGCCATGCCGGAGGCGGTCAGGACCGGCCACACCCAGACCGGCGCCTGGCGTGACCGGCTGGAAAACGATCCGGCCCAGGCCCACGACTTCCTGCGGGCACTGGACGACCTCTGCCGCCTCTACGGCGGCGGTCTGCCGGACCTTGCCGGACTCGAAAAGGGCGGCCGGCTGCTGGACATCGGCGGCGGCGCCGGTTCCCACTCGGCGAATCTGGTCAAGGCGGTCGACGGCCTCGAAGCAACCGTGCTCGACCTCCCCGGGGCCGAACCGGTGCTCAGGGAGCGACATCCCGAGATCGGCTTTGTCGCCGGGGATTTCGACCTGCCGCGCTTCGGCCGGCCCGAGGGCGAGCTGTGGGATTACGTGCTCGTATCGAACATCCTGCACGACAACCCGGCCGAACGGAACGCCCGGATCATCGCCGAGGCGGCTTCGCTGCTCGCCCCCGGCGGCAGCCTGGTGATCTACGAGTGGGTGATCGACGAGGGTCGCACCAGCCCGCCCGGCGTTGCCTCCTTCACCCCGATGATGGTGATCGAGAACGAGGGCGGCTGGACCTGGACCGAGGCCGAGATCGGTGAGTGGATCGAGGCCGCCGGCCTCAGGGCCCGACCGATGAATCGCGGCCAGGGCCCGATCGCCGCAATCCGCGCCGATCAACCCACCCCATAAACCCAGCCCCCAACGGTTCTGGAGCCGGTTTAGGCGGCATGGCAGCCACAATCGGCTCCAGAACGGCGGGGCTTTGCCGGGGACGTTTGGTTTGGGTCGGAATTAGGGGGCGAAGGATGGTGGTGTGTCGGCCGGGGACATGCCCCATGTACCCGGGGTGTCGGCCAGGTCCCACTCGATCCGGCCGCCGCCGGCGATATCCGAGAAACGCAGCCACGGTGCGGTGTGGCTCACGCCCTTCACCTTCATGTCGGTCACGTACGGGCGCCCGCGGGACGCGGCGGGAGCGGCCAGGCCGAGACTGCCCTTCCGTAGCCGAACGGTCGCCCGCGGGAAGAGCGGACTGCCGATGGCGAGGATGTCGGTGCCCGGCACCGCCGGGTAGAGCCCGAGTGCCGAAAGTACGTACCAGGCGCTCATCGCTCCGCCGTCGTCGTTGCCGGGCAGGCCGCCCGGGGTTGGCCGGAACAGGCCGGTCTGAACGTCACGGATGACCTTCTGTCCCCGGGCCGGCAGGCCCAGCCAGTTGTAGAGCCACGGGGCGAGAAAGGTCGGCTCGTTGCCGAAGTAGGCGAACGGTGATCCCTGGCCGGCCTGGATCCGGGTGAAGAACTGATCGAGCCGGACGGTCGCCTGCGGCCTCCCGCCCATTGAGTCGAACAGCCCGGCCGGGTCCTGGGGGACGAACCAGTTGTACTGCGCGGAGTTGCCTTCGACCCAGCCGTCCTTGCTTCCGGGAGTGAATCCGGGTGCGAACTCGCCGGTCGAGAGTCGGGGCTGCATCTCGCCGGTGACTTCGTTGACCAGGTGACGCCAGTTTCCGGACCGACTGCGGAAGGTTGCGGCCACATCGTTTCGGCCGAGGGAGTCGGCGAACCGGGAGATGGTGAAGTCGGCCAGCGCGTACTCGAGGGTGGTCGATGCGGTCCCCCACGGCTCGGATCGGAGCAGCACCGAGTGGAGCATGTCGTCCACGTTTCTCTCCTGCGGAACGTAACCGAGGGCGAGGTAGTCATCGAGCGCCTCCCGCTCGGTGTAATCACCGTTCCTGGTGTGGCAGCGTTCGCTGCCGCCCTTGATCATCGCCCCGAGTGCGGCCGCACTGTCGAAATCCCGAGCCCCGAGAGCCCAGGTCGAGGCGATCATCGGATCGGACGGATCGCCGACCATCACGTTGGTCTGCTGGTTGGCGTAAGGCCAGCGAGGTAGGCAGCCGGACTGTCTCGCGCCGTCGACCAGCGACCGGGCGATGTCGGAGGCGACCTTCGGCTTGATCATCGCCAGCAGCGGGATCTGGCTCCGGTAGATGTCCCACCCGGAGATGTCGGTGTAGTGGTTCCGTCCCTTCACTCTGTGGACCTTGCCATCCATCCCCAGGTACCGGCCATCGCGATCGTTGGCGATGCTCGGCTCGGTCAGGGAGTGGTAGAGCGCCGAAGCGAAGTTACGGCGGTCCTCGGGGAGCCCGCCCCCGATCCGGACCGTGTCCAGCTCCTTGCTCCAGGTCTGTCTTGCCCTCTTCCTCACACCGGCGAAACCAAGCCCCCTGTTCTCCCGAAGATTCCTTCTGGCCCCGGCCAGACTGACGAAGGACAGCCCGATCCGGACAGTTACCGTTCTCCGCTTTCCGGTGGCGAAGGTGGCGTACGCCCCGGCTCGGGCGTAACCACCCCTGGAGTGCTGCTCGGCCCCGGTGCTTCCCCGGCGCAGGCTCGTCTTCTGCCAGGTACCGAACTCCCGGAACGGCCGGTCGAACCGGATCACGTAATGGACCCGGTAGGTCGATCTCGGCTCGAAGCAGAAGTGGCCGCTGACCGAGGTTCCGGTGATCTCACGTCGTCCGGGACTGATCTTTACCCGGGCGTGGTGGTTTCCCATGCGGCTGCCGCCGGCATCGAAGGTCAGGGTTCCGGTTCGGGATTTCGTGAAACGAAAACGACCGACCGCGGTCCGCCGGGTGGCGGTCAGATCGGCCCGGACCTCCCGGCGAGTCCCGGGCGAGAGAGTCACTCCGTAAAAGCCGGGGCTCGCACTCTCCCGGCTGTGGCTGTATCGCTGAAGAAACCGGGGTCGGAAGTCGGCCGGATTGACTCCGGGCCCGCTCAGGTTGCCCGCCCGGGCGACGATCGGCAGGTCCTGGTAGATCGCGCAGCCGGCCCCGCTGAACTGGGTGACGGTGAAGTCCTTGATCCACCTCTCGCCGTGGCTGTAGCCACCGCGGAGGTTGGTGCGATCGGACCAGGTGTCGGGACTGAACCCGACCATCCCGAACGGCAGGGTGGCCCCCGGAAAGGTTCCGCCGGGCTGCTCCTTCGGGTCGGTGGCCGAGTTGCCGGTGCCGACCAGGGGATCGGCCATCTCGACCAGCCCGGCAGCGCCGGCAGGCGCCGGGAAAATGCCGGAAAATCCCGCTGCGAGCATGGTGAGAGCAACTGCCGACAGCGAGGCGACGAGAACCGATCGGACGGCTACCTGCCACGAAAAGCGAGCTCCCGGATGATGTCCCTCCCCGACATTCATGCGTCCCGTTATACAGCACCGGTGTACTGTCTCTCCCATGAGACCGATGGGAGGGACTCTCGCCGCGGTGGCTGCCTGGCTGCTCCTGCTATTCGCTTTTCCCGCGGCGGGCGGCGCCGCACCGTTCAACCTGCAGATCGACAACGCGCTGCTCGACCTGGGGTCGGTCAAGGCGATCAAGGCGATCGAACCGGGCGACCCCCCGGCCAGCCTGACCGGCACCGTCAGCGGTGGAAAGGTCACGATCCCGAAGTCGGGATTCCGGTATCCCCCGAAAACGGGCGAGATCACGGGAGGTATCGACGGAACGGTCGAGATGTCCGCCAACCGGGAGATCACCGGACGGTTCGATCCCGCTACCGGAGCGCTGACCCTGGCGATGGACCTGAAGGTCAAGGTGACCCTGCACCTGCCGAGTGGCCCCGCCGCGGTCTGCGTGATCAACCCGGTCAAGGGAAGTTTTTCGACCGCCTACGGTGATCCCTACCTGGGGGTGCCGTTCGCCGCGGGACTCACCGGCCCGGGAGCGCTCGCCGGTCACTGGGAGGATCTGCCTGCCCCGACCGGCAGCGCGATCTGCCAGATCGTCGGACAGCTGACCAAGGACCCGGGGGGTCTCTGGCTCGCCTACGGCTCGGCCGAACCGCAGAAGTGCGCCGACAACCCCGCCCATCCCGGATGCGACGGTTCGAACCCCTGCGCCAACGGGCCGTCCTCTGCCTGTTGCGCGAGGCAACCGGCCTTCGCTCCCTGCCGGGAAGGCTCGGCCCGGGCGAATCTGTCGCTTCGGGTCTCGCCGAGGACCCGGCGGGTCAGGCCGGGACGAACCGCGGTCTTCACCGTGAAGGTGAAGAACGCCGGCGGCAAGGCTACGGGCGCCCGGGTCTGTGCGGCGGTTCCGCGTCGCAAGGCAAAGCCGATCGGCTGTCTCAAGCTGGCCGTGCCGGCCGGGAAGACCCTGGTCAGGAAGGTTCGGGTGAAGTTGAAGCCGAAGGCCAGAGGGAAACTCAGGGTCAGGTTCAAACTGACCGCCCCGGGACTCCCCACCCGCAGCGCCACAGCCATCATCGAGGCGTAGGGTCCTAGCGGCAGGGCTTCCTGCTCACGACTATCGTCGTTCGCCTGGATTTCGCCTTGAAGTTGATTTTCAGCAGGCGGCCGGTGCTCCGGTAGCGGAGTTGGGTCTTCCTGCCGTTTATCTTCAGGCAGCGGGGGCGGAACGGCCGGTTCAGTGACCCGAGGGCGGCCTGGATCTGCCAGCGGCGCGGCCTGGTGTCGCGGATCGCCAGGCGCCAGATCCCGCGGCGCGAGTACTCGTTGGAGTAGATCCGTCCCCTGGCTTCGAAACGGGCAGACTTCCTGCCGGCGGGGAGGACAAGCAGGCGGCGGTCGGCGGTGTCGTCCAGCCGGTCGATCCCGGTCTGCCCGGTCCCGTACGGGGAGAGCGTGTCGACGGAGTCCGGCAGGGTGACCAGCATGGTTCCGGCCCGGGCCAGCACCGGGATCCGGTCGGCCGGGGCGGGCACGGTCCACCAGCCGCCACCGTTCACCCTTGAGCTGCGGACCAGATCGAGCCGGAAGCCGCTCGCCTGGCTCACCCTGAGTGATCGCCAGAAGTCGAACCAGCGACCCTTCGGCAGATAGAGCCTGCGACCGGTCTGTTTCGGTTCGGTCACGGGCGCCACCATCAGATCCGGCCCGAACATGTACTGGTCCTCGACCGCGGCCGCCCGGGAATCTCCGGGGTACTGCAGGGCAAGTGCCCGCATCACCGGCATTCCGGTGGAACGGTACTCGGCCGTGGCCCCCTGGATGTAGGGGTAGAGCTGGGTGCGAAGCTTGCTGTAGCGCCGCCAGATCTGGATCTGCTCCGGGGCGAGTACCTGGGCCCGGCCACGGTTCGAGCCGGCCAGATAGCCGTCGGCCTGATCACGCATCACGCCGGAGAAGGCCCCGAACTGGATCCAGCGGGTGAGCAGCTCCGGGGTCAGGTCGGGGCTGAGGATCGAGAAGAACCCGCCGATGTCGGAACCCCACACTCCGACTCCGGAGAGCCCCATGGTGAGGCCGTTGGTGATCGCCGACTTGAGGCCGTCGAAGTCCCACTCGGTCGAGGGGTCGCCGCCCCAGACCACCGGGGAGCAGGCGGCCGAACCGGTGTAACCGGAACGCACGTATCTGAGTACCGGCCGGCCCGCATCCTTCACCTTGTCGTACGCGGCACAGTGGTAGTCACGCGGGTACCGGTTGTGGGCGACCATCCCCGGAGTGCCGTCGCTGACTTTCGAGTCCGGCGGGTGGTACTCGCCGAAGTCCTCCATCCAGCCGTCGTAGCCTGCGTCGAGGGCGGTGTGGAGCAGGCCGCCGTAGGTGTCCCGACCGGCCGGTGAGGTGAAGTCGGTTTCACCGACGTTGTAGGAGAGGTACTTGTAGGTGTAGGGCTGACCGTCCTGTTTGAGGGTGAGGCCACCGGCGTTCTTCAGGTCGTTGAACACCGGGTTGTAGCCGGTGCAGACCATCGGATTGAAGTAGGTCGTGACCGCCATCCCGTTGCTGTGAAAGAGGTTGGTGCGGTCGGTTTCCTCCTGGGGGTTCTGACCACCACAGGGCAGATAGTGGGCGTAGGTCTGCATAACCGAGGTCGGGATGTCGTTGCTTCGCAGGGTGTCCGCGGTCACCTGGTCACCGCCCTTCGACTGCACCCAGGGACCGAGAAACCAGGGTGCCGTGGCCGGCTGGCGTCCGATCGCCGCGGTCAGTCGCTGAAGGGCATCGGCCGGCTTCGGCCCGGCAAAGAAACGCAGGGAGATGGAGCCGGGGGAGGGTGGGTCGGCCGGCTGGTTGGCGAGCCCTTCGACCTTGCGGGAAACCTCCACACTCCATGCGTCGGGCCGGTCGCTCCCGATCCGGAAGTAGCTCGGGCGGGTGTCCTCCAGGAGCACCCCGTAGCCGGCGGTGGAAAGCAGCCACGGCATCGGGAAGTAGGTCGAGTCCGGCCGGGAGTTGGCTCCCTCGCTGCGGAATCCCCAGGCGGGGACAAACGAGCCCGAAACCAGCACCGCCTCGCTGTTCCGGTACGGCCCCTCGGCAGCCCAGCTCTCGACCACGTTGCCGCGCTGGTTCACGGCGTTGGACCGCTCACCGAACCCGAGGTAGCGCTCCGCCGTCGGGGCCTTGAACCCCATGCCGATAGCTTCGATGCCGGTGGTCGAACCGATGACCTCCGCTTTCAGGCGAACCGAACCGGACCCGGCCGGTTCGAGGGCCACATCGAGGTCACGGGAGGGATCGGTGGTAGCAAGCCGCCAAGTCTTCACCGAACCCGCCGCGGAAGAGGAGATCACCCTGGTCGCGTGCTGCCAGGTGTCGCCGACCCGGAAGCCGAGCGTGCCGGCGGGCGAGTCTCCGGTTGAGGGGAACTCGGACAGAACCCCCTTGCCCTTCCCGTCAACCAGACGAAAACCCCACGGATCCGCCGTCACCTTTGCGTTCAGGGGCGAGCTCGACGGCTTGCCGGCCGCCGCGAGGTCTGATGCGGACAGAAAGACAGCGAGCAAGACCAGCAGGAAAGCCGGGCTCGCCTTCTTGACGAAATTGGACATTGAGTAACTGTTCCGTGTCGTTGTCTAGGCCTGCTGGACCCGGAACATGCGGCCGTTCGGTCCGGCCTGGAACAGGGCCTTCCCGGCGTCGAGGGTCCACGGCCGGGGCAGGTTCCCGTCCGGCCGGTTGAGGAACTGGCGGAACCAGTTCGAGGCCGACGGACAGGAGAGTCCGCGTTTCATCCCGACGTAGATGTAGTACGGACCCTTCGGCAGCTTGAGCGCTCCGATCCGGTCGTTGTGGAGCACCCGGAAGGTGGCCGGGCAACGAGCGAACCGGTGGTTCGGTCCCGGTTTGGGGGACGGCCCGTAGGCGCGGTTGATGTTGAACCCGACCTTGGGGCTGGTCCGCTTGTAGAAGGTGGCGCTGGCCCGGTTCAGTTTCCACGGGTAGGGCAGCCTGCCGTCGAAGTCGAGCAGGAATCCCTGGAATCGCCTCACAGCCTGGGCACAGGTCATCTTCCGGTTGTTGATCAGGGTGATCCGGTACTTGCCGCGAGGCACCTTGAAGCTGCCGATGCTGTCGTTGTGAAGCACCGTGAAGTAGCCCGGGCAGGAGGCCTTGGTGCCGCCACCGCCGCCACCCCCGCCACCACCGCTGGCGGGACGGGCCCGGAAACCGAGATCCGACCCTTTGCCGGCCGAGAAGATCCGGTTCTGGCCGCTCTGCCGGAGAACCCACGGCTTTCGCAGCCTGCCGTCCCAGTCCTGGAGGAACTCCGCAAACAGCCTGGTCGAACCGGCACAGGTCAGCTTGCTGCCGTTCAGCAGGGTGACGTTGTAGTAGCCGGCGGGGAAGGAAACCTTGCCGATCCGGTCGTTGTGCATCACCCGGAACTTGGGGCAGGAAACCTCGGCCGCCTGGGCGGGGGCGGGGCTCCGCAGTCCGAGCGTGAGGGCGAGCAGGGCGAGTGCCCCGATGACTGCAAGGGCGAGCGGTTTCAGGTACTTCGCGGCAAGGTCCATGACACAGGAACACTATCCGCTCTGGATCGATGCGTCGACCGGCTTTTCGGGGTTCCCCACATCCCCCTGTGTCAGTCGGCGCGGGTCCCGGTGGACCGCCCGCCGAGAGCCAACGTGTGCCCAGAGAAATGGCTCCAAGCCACGAAAAATCACCCTTGTTTGAAATCATTCCAAAAAACTGATTGACTGCTGGTGTGATCGAGATCGAAGCCGAGAAACTGCTGCGGGGAGCATCGCTTCGGGTGACCCGCCCCCGGATCGCGGTTCTCTCGGTGATCCACGAGTCTCGACACCGTGATGCCGCCGAGATCATCAGCCTCGTGCAGCGGCGGATCGGTTCCGTATCGACCCAGACCGTGTACGGAGTCCTGAACGTGCTGGTCGAAGCGGGACTGGCCCGGCGGATCGACCTTCCCGGCTCGGCCGCCCTATACGAAGGTCAGACCGGCGACGGTCACCAGCACGCGGTCTGCCGGAGCTGCGGAGAGATCGTCGACGTCGAGGTTCCCGAGGTGGACCTTGCGGCCGCCACCCCCGGACGGAAGGACTTCGCGATCGATGCGGTCGAGATCACCTACTGGGGGCTCTGCCCCAACTGCCAGGCGTCGAACCTGGTTGCCACAGTGAAAACCGGCTGACCGGAACACCCCACAACCCCTCAACAGGAGGAAAGCATGGAAGACAACAGGAAGCCAGTCACAACCGCGGCCGGCGCCCCGGTCGCCGACAACGAGAACGCGCAGACCGCCGGCCCCCGCGGCCCGATGCTGCTCCAGGACGTCTGGTTTCTGGAGAAGCTCGCCCACTTCGACCGTGAGGTGATCCCGGAGCGGCGGATGCACGCCAAGGGCTCCGGTGCCTTCGGCACCTTCCGGGTGACCAACGACATCACCCAGTACTCCAAGGCCGCGATCTTCTCCGAGGTCGGCAAGGAGACCGAGATGTTCGCCCGTTTCTCCACCGTTGCCGGTGAGCGCGGCGCCGCCGACGCCGAACGCGACATCCGCGGCTTCGCCCTGCGCTTCTACACCGAGGAAGGCAACTGGGACATGGTCGGCAACAACACGCCGGTCTTCTTCCTGCGCGATTCTCACAACTTCCCGGACCTGAACCGGGCGGTGAAACGCGACCCGCGGACCAACCTGCGTTCGGCCGAAAATAACTGGGACTTCTGGACCAACCTGCCGGAGGCCCTTCATCAGGTGACGATCACGATGTCGGAACGCGGCCTGCCCGACGGCTACCGTCACATGCACGGTTTCGGCTCCCACACCTACGCCTTCATCAATGATCAGGGCGAACGCTCCTGGGTCAAGTTCCACTTCCGCACCCAGCAGGGGATCAAGAACCTGACCGACGCCGAGGCGGCCGCGATCGTCGCCGGTGACCGGGAGTCGGCCCAGCGGGATCTCTATGAGGCGATCGAGAACGGGAACTTCCCCAAGTGGACCTTCTCGATCCAGGTGATGCCGGAGGAGGACGCGGAGAGCTACCGCTTCCATCCGTTCGATCTGACCAAGGTCTGGTCGCAGCAGGACTACCCGCTGATCGAGGTGGGCGAGTTCGAACTGAACCGCAATCCGGAGAACTACTTTGCGGACGTCGAGCAGGCCGGCTTCACCCCGGCCAACTTCGTGCCGGGGATCGGACCCTCACCGGACAAGATGCTCCAGGGACGCCTCTTTTCCTACGGCGACGCCCAGCGCTACCGGCTCGGGATCAACCATCACCAGATCCCGGTCAACTCCCCCCGCGGTGTCGCCGAACCGAACACCTACCATCGCGACGGCGCGATGCGGGTGGACGGCAACCAGGGTGGCGTGCCGGGTTACCAGCCGAACGGTTACGGCCGTTTCGAAGGTCGGTCCGAGTACCTCGATCCCCACATGCAGCTGAACGGGGACGCCGGAGTGTTCAACTTCCGTGAGGAGGATGACAACTACTTCGAGCAGCCCGGTGACCTGTTCCGGCTGATGAACCCGGAGCAGCGCGAGGCCCTGTTCGCCAACACCGCCCGGGCGATCAACGGAGCCTCCGAGGCAACGGTCGAACGTCACATCGCCAACTGCAGCAAGGCCGACCCGGCCTACGGCGAGGGTGTGCGGACCGCGATCGAGGCCCTCAAGGCCGGCACCCTCGGCTGAAGTCGAGCGGCAACTGCCGGTCAATCGGCGGCCCTCCCGATTCAGGGGTCGATCGTGGACGCCAAGCGCCACGGTCGGCCCCGGATTCGTCGGGGGTCGGTTGCGGCAGTATCGTTTTCCGGATGAAGAACCTCGCCCGGATCATCATTCTCGTCTCGTCGGCCGCGATCCTCGGCGTGGTGGTGTGGTCGGGATCAGCGGGTGCGGGAAAGCCGGAATACGGGAGAACCGTGGTCTTCAACATGTACCCGACTCCCGAGGTCAAGCCCGACCGGTACTTCCTCACAGCCAACGCCGGACCCTACCTCAAGAACCTCAGGTGGAAGGGCTGGGGAAGGTACAAGACGGTCGGCAAAGGGCGGTTCATTTCCGACTGTGCGTCCTGCGGACCCAGGGAGAACAAGCCGGTGCGGATCACCTTCTTCAGGCGAAAGCCCTGCCACAGGAGCAAGGTGATGATCTACAGCCGGGTGAAGATCAAGGTGATCGACCGTCAGCGGCCCAATCGCGTGCTTGAGGCCCCGATGGCCTGCTTCTGACCGACACACCCGGGTCAGGTCAACCGGGATCGTCCGGTCGGACAATCGCTCCGGGGTCGAGGGATCCCGGCGGTCTCGTTGGATCCCCGGGGTGGACAGGGTATTTGCGCTTGCAACTATCTCTGCTAGAATGTTGCTTACGCAACTACTTCTTCCCGGAAGGACACCATGAGACTGGACGGCATTCACCACATCTCGGCAATCACCGGCAACGCCCCGGCCAACGTCGAGTTCTACGCGGGGGTGCTCGGGCTCAGGATGGTCAAGAAGACCGTCAACCAGGACGACCCCTCCGTCTACCACCTCTTCTACGCCGACGAGAACGGCACACCGGGGTCCGACCTGACCTTCTTCGAGTACCCGGGGGCACCCTCCGGCCGGGCCGGCGACGGGATGATCCACCGCATCGTCTGGCGGGTCGGGTCGGCGGACGCGATCGAGTTCTGGGCGGAACGGCTGGCCGCGCACGGCATCACCGTTGAGCGTGCTGACGGATCACTCCGCTTCGACGACCCCGAAGGCCTCGGGCACGAGCTGGTCGTGTCCACCGTGGACGACCGGCCGCTGGTCGGCGGTGCCCCCGACGTCCCCCGCGAGTACGCACTTCAGGGCTTCGACGGGGTTCGCGCCTACAGTTCAAGGCCCGAGGTCAGCGAGCGGCTGCTGCGCGAAACCCTCGGCTTCACCGGTGAGGACGGCGACTGGGAGGTCCGTGGCGAGAGCCGCGGCGGACGGTACGTCTACGACCCGGCCCCCGAGGACCGGGCGCTCCAGGGCGCCGGCACGGTGCACCACATCGCCTTCACCGCCCAGAGCGAGGACCTCGAGGCCTGGCAGCGGAAGATCGCCGAGACGGCCCGTCCGACCCCGGTGATTGATCGCTTCTACTTCCGCTCGGTCTACTTCCGGGAGCCGTCCGGCGTGCTGTTCGAGCTCGCCACCCCGGAGCCCGGTTTCGCTGCCGACGAGGATCAGGCGCATCTCGGTGAGCGGCTGTCGCTGCCGCCAAAATTCGAACCGCTGCGTGCCCAGCTCGAAGAGCGGCTCACCCCGCTGCCCGACCCACGGGCGGAGCGGAAGGTGACGTCATGATCGGCCCGGACAGCCTCACCCACCGGATCCGCCCCGCCCGGGGCGAGGCGGAGGGTGCCCTCGTTTTGCTTCACGGCCGTGGTGCTGACGAGCACGACCTGCTGCCGCTTGCGGACGCGCTGGACCCGGACCGGCGGCTTCACGTGCTCACTCCCCGAGCCCCGATCACCGGACCGGAGGGTGGCGCCCACTGGTACGCCCTGGCCGGCCTCCCGACCCCGGACCCGGAGACCTTCCAGGCGACCTGGCCGATCCTCACCGGATGGCTGGACGCGCTGCCGGAGGCGATCGGCGTGCCGTGGGAACGGACCGTGCTCGGCGGCTTCTCCCAGGGGGCGGTCATGTCCTACGCCGCCGGCCTGGGTGCCGGCCGGCCATCCCCGGCCGGCATTCTGACCCTCAGCGGATACATACCCGAGGTCCCAGGGCTCGAGCTGGCCCTGGACGAACGGGCCGGGCTGCCGGTCATGATCGGCCACGGCAGTCTCGACCGGATCATTCCGGTCCGGTTCGGGCAGGAGGCCGCGGCGCGGCTAGGTGGCGCCGATCTGGAAGTCACATTCCGTGAATCGCCGGTGGCTCACGGCATCGATCCCGGAGCGCTTCCCGAGCTCCGTGACTGGGTCGGATCGGCGATGGGGCTGCTCGGTTTTCAGCCCAGCAAGGCTTCCTGACCGAACATCCCGGCAGCTTCGCGGGCGGTCGGCGTGCCGGCATCGAGATCGGCCCCGGCATCGCGCAGCAGGACAACCACCTCGACCTCACCCTTGAACAGCGCCCCGGCGATCGGCGACTGGTCCCGATCGTTTCTCAGGTCCACGTCGGCACCCAACCCGATCAGCTCCCGCACGGTTTCCGGGTGACCGCGGTAGGCAGCCAGCATCAGCGTGGTGTTGCCTTCCGGATCACGGACATCGATCGGCAACCCATGCTCGAAAAACTCGACCAGCTCCGCGGTCCGGCCCTCCCGGGCGAGATCCATCGCGATCCCCAAGACCTGCTCGACCTGCTCCTCAGACAGCGGCTCCATGCCGGGAGTCTAGGTCGGTCCGCTCACCGGTCGTAGACATCCCGGCGGTGGCCGGGTGTGACCACAACCACCAGCAGCACATCGTCCTTCACCGTGTAAATCACGCGGTAACTTCCGACCCGCACCCGGAGTGCGTCGCGCCCCTTCAGCTTCCTGGCGTTCGGCGGACGCGGATCCTCCGCCAGCGCAAGTCACACGATGCCGATGACGATCAGCGCGATCGGGAGGATCCTGCCGAGGGTGGCGGCTTCGTTGAACCAGACCATCACGGCGATTGCTGCCCCGACCGCGTCGGTTCCGGCCCAGACCGCGTAGCCGGTGCCGACCGGTAGTCCCCGCAGGGCAAGCCCGAGGAGGATGTTCGAAGAACTCGACCAGCTCCGCGGCCCGGCCCTCCCGGGCGAGATCCATCGCAAGGGCCATTACCCTGGCGGTCTGCTCCCCGGAAAGTGGCTCCATGGGGGGAGTGCAGGCGGAAGTGGCGTCGGGCCGAGAGGCCGGCCCCCGCTTTGCTCGGCCTCTCGGTCGCCTGACCGGAACGTTTCACCGTGGGAACCCGTAGAATCGCCGTTTCCGGCCCCGCCGGAACCCGCGCCCGTAGCTCAGCTGGATAGAGCGTCGGTCTACGAAACCGAAGGTCACAGGTTCGAATCCTGTCGGGCGCGCTCGCTGGGCGCAGTAGATTCCGCTCACCGGCGCCAGGTCCGCTCGATTCACTGGTTCCGTCCCGAAACGCCGGAATCCGCGTTTGGCTTGGTCGAGAGACGGGACTATCGCTCGGACGAGCCCCGGGTGACCTGCCCAGCCAACGGACAGAGACTGTTCATGTTCGAAGTTCGGCCAGAAAAGCCTGCGGGGTGAGTACCCGAACTCCTTGATGTTCTCCGACGGGCAGCAGGTGTTTGCGGTCCCCGGAAACGAGCACGTCGACCTCGGCTTCGATGGCGCAGGAGAGGATCAGATCGTCATCCGGATCGCCGGTCAGTGGTTCGGGTTCTTGAGACGGTGCCTGCTGCGATCCGATTGCGGTATCGGAGAGGAGCGCTCGAACCTCCTGGAGGCTTTCGACGGTGAATCCGAGCTTTTTCGAAAGGATCCGGACGAGTTCGACCGATACGGGTTGGAGCAGAACCAGGTCCAGGTTGCCGTCAACTGCCTGTTCGATGACTCGACTTGGTGGTCCTCCGGCGATGAAGGCGGACACCAGGACGTTGGTGTCGCAGGCAACGCGCGGCCTGGGGGTCACTCTGAGCGGAGTTGATCGATCAGGCCCTCGACGTCTTCCGGACCGATTCCGGCGGCTTCTGCCTGGCTTTGACCGAACCGCTGCAGGGAGGAGAACCGCTCCAGCCTGATCTGGCGCCGGAGCGCATCCCTGACCAGTTCGGACTTCGTCTTGCCCGAGGCTTCAGCTAGCGATTCGATCTCGTCGGCGAGATCGTCCGAGACGGATACGGAAAGCAGGCGGCTCATATGAAGACATCATATCGGAGGTTACGAATCCGAAGGTCACAGGTTCGGATCCTGCTACCTGAAGGAACCACGATCGGCCTCGGCGGAGACCCTTCGAGGGAGGGTTCTCAGGCCCGGCTGCACGTAACGGGCCCGTAACAAACCCGAGGTAAGTTGGCCCCATGACCGAGAAGAAAAGCGGCTCCCTCGTCCTGGTCGCGATGATCTTCACCGTGTCGATGACCTTCATCGACCAGACCATTGTCTCGATCTCCATCCCCGAAATCCAGCGGCATCTCGGGCTTTCCGAAACCGGGGTTCAATGGGTGGTGAGTGGCTACCTGCTGGCGATGGCAGCGGTGTTCGCGTTGGGCGGCAAGCTGGCCGATGTGCACGGGCACCGGACCATGCTCGTGGTTGGCATTCTGATCTTTACGATCAGTTCGGCGCTCTGCGGCGCAACTCCGGAAGGCGACATCGCCGAGGCCTGGATTGTCGGATTCCGCCTGATTCAGGGCGCCGGTGCGGCGATCATGTTCCCTGCCGCCCTCGCGATCACCATCTCCGCTTTCCCCGTCGAGAAGCGGGGTCGTGCTCTGGCCATCTTCTTCGGGGTGACCAGCGCCTTCACCTCGGTCGGCCCTATCGCCGGTGGATACCTCGCGGAATGGACCTGGCGTTCCATCTTCTGGATCAACATTCCGATCGCGGTTGCTTCGCTGATCCTGATCTGGCGTTCACACCCCGACAACCGCAAGAACGCGCAGCCGCTCGATCTGCGGGGCGCGGTGATTATCGCCCTGGGCATGGGGCTCTCGGTGCTTGGCTTTCAGCAGTCGGCGGTCTGGGGCTGGAACAACCCGCTGACCTGGGGCAGCATCATCGCCGGCATGCTGCTCCTGGTCGCCTTCCACGCCTTCGAGAACCGCCAGAAGTTCCCGCTGATGCGGGTGGCGATCTTCAGGCAGCGGGCTTTTCTGGCCGACAACATCGCCCTCTTCCTTGTTTCCATCGCCTTCGTGCCACTGTTCTTCTTCGCCAGCATTTACTCGCAGGTTGCACTCGGCTGGGAGGCTTCCGAGGCAGGGCTCTACCTGCTCGTCTTCTTCGGTGGCTTCGTGGCCGGGGCCCAGTGGGGCGGCAGGATCCTCGACGCAAGGGGAGCAAAGCCGGCCGCCGCAATCGGCGCCGCCCTGGCTGCGGTGGGATTCCTGCTCTGGGCGGGGCAGGTGAATGACATCAATGCCGGGCTCGGTGGCCAGTGGTACTACATGGTGATGGCCGGGGCCGGAATAGGGATGATGTTCGGTCCAGTAAGTACCGATGCGATCAACCGGGCTCCGAACACGAGTTACGGTGAAGCGACGGGCATCACCCAGACTGTCCGCAACTATGCGGCCGCTTTCGGCCTGGCTGTTCTGGGCACCGTTCTCACGACCCAGAACCGTTTGAACGTGGAAGACAGGCTCGCTGCCCTGGACGTGCCGACCGTCGACGCCGACAGGATCGCCCACGCGATGACTTCGGCCGGCGGGGGCAACCAGAGTGCACTTGCCGGGCATCTGGCCGGGCCGGAGAAGGAGAAGATCTTCCATGCGCTGCAAGAGGCCTTCGCCAGTTCGACCTCGACCGTCCTTTATGTCATGGGAGGAGTGATGGTCGCCTGTTACTTCGTGGCCCACTTCGGCATGGTCTCCGGCAAAATGGAGGAGATCGTCGCCGCGGATGACGACCCTGCCGGTTGAGTTCGTATCGGCCGACTCGTCGGAAACGAGTAGTCGGCTCGAGTGATTCCGTGTTTTGTCCGGGCGTCGGGTCTTCACCCGAATGAGGGTTCGGCCTGGGTCGCCGGACGGTAGACGCTGGTGCCGTCGTCGTGGTAGCTGGTGAAGATGTGATCGAAGACGGCCTCGCTCTTCCTGCCCCGGATCTCCGGGTCGCAGGCGTCCGGTAATTCGTCAAGGCTGTCCTTCACCTGGCCCCGGGCCGCATCCCGGGTTTCGGTCTTGCGCCGCCAGGAATCAATAGTCACGACGAGAATTCCAGACAGCCCGGCAAATGCCTCTGCCGCGGGGTGTGAAACGCCGCGCCCTGGCAGATCCTCCGGGTCAACGGTGATGCAAAATGATAGCATTTCGATATGGCAATGACACTGCGACTTTCTCCGGAACTTGAGTCCGACCTCCGTGCTGCTGCGGCCGAGGACCATCGCAGCATGCACCAGACCGTCATTTTTGCGGTTGAGAGCTTTCTCTCTGCTCGTGAAACAGCCGAGATCAAGACCGATCCGGAGGCACTCCGGGCCTTGGCCGAGGCCCGTGATGCGGTGACTGTCGGGGACGTCGAGTATGGAGTTGAAGCTGCCCGGGCGCTACTCGATGGCCGCCGCGTGGCGTGAGTGACTCCTTTGAGCTGGGTACTGCCCCGCCGGCCCGCCGGGCGATCACCGATCGGTTGCCCCGCGATGTCGCCGTTGTCGCGGTCGAGTTCATCACCGGCCCGCTCTTGGCCAAACCTCACCGTGTCGGTAAGCGGCTGGGAGGTGAGCTCGCCGGGATCCACAGCGCTCGGCTGGCCCGCGAGTGGCGGGTCCTCTACGAGATCCACGAAGACAGCCGTCGAGTGATCGTTCTCGACATCCAGCACCGCTCCACGGTCTATCGAAGACGGTGATTTCTCGCCAAGGTATTTCGGGGGCGAGAGCAGGGGCATCGCTGGCTACGCGTTTGGCGGCTTCGCCGAGCGGGTCGAGCCGGTACGCCGGACGACATGTCCGATGGGCGCAGTCGGTATTGTTCCCGCGGTGAGTTGACCGACCCGGTCTGTCCGGACGGCCCGGAACCAGTTTCCGGTTGCCCTCCGGCTCAAAGAGACCCACGCATCCGGGTCCGTGTCGGGTCGCAAGGCTCACATCCCCCCACACGCAACCGGACCGACCGGCTGCGTTCGCCTGAGATCGAAAGAGACTGATGACTGAAGCCGTAACCCCCTCCGCTGGAACCAGCGACGACGACCGGATCACTCCCGCCATTCTCAAGGTGGCCGGTGTGGTCGTCCTCGGTTCGATCATGGCGATCCTCGACACCACGGTCGTCAACGTGGCCCTGCCCACCTTCCAGAACGAGTTCGGGGCCTCGCAGTACTCGACCGTCGCCTGGACCGTCACCGCCTACACCCTGGCCCTGGCCGCGGTAATCCCGATGACCGGCTGGGCGGCCGACCGGTTCGGGACCAAACGGCTCTACATCATCGCCCTGACCCTGTTCACGCTCGGATCGGTGCTCTGCGCGACCGCCTGGAGCATCGAGTCGCTGATCGGATTCCGGGTGCTTCAGGGGCTCGGCGGCGGCATGCTGATGCCGCTCGGCATGACGATCATGACCAAGACCGCCGGCCCCCATCGGATCGGCCGTTTGATGGCAATTCTCGGGATCCCGATGATGCTGGGGCCGATCCTCGGACCGATCCTCGGCGGCTGGCTGATCGACTCCGCTTCCTGGCACTGGATCTTCCTGATCAACCTGCCGCTCGGCGTGGCGGCCGTGATCTACGCTTCACTGGCGCTGCCCTCGGATCGGCCCGAACCAAGCGAGTCGTTCGATCTCGTCGGGATGCTCCTGATGTCCCCGGGGCTGGCGCTCTTCCTTTACGGCGTATCTTCGATTCCGGCCGCCGGCACGGTGATGGCAGGAAAGGTGCTGGTTCCCGGCCTGATCGGGCTCGCCCTGATCATCACTTTCGTGTTCTGGGCGTTCAGGCCCGAACATCCGCTGCTCGACCTGCGGCTGTTCAAGGACCGCAATCTGACCGTCTCGACCATCGTCATCTTTCTCTTTGCCGCCGCCTTCTTCGGGGCACTGCTCCTGGTGCCCACCTACTTCCAGCAGGTCCGCGGTGAGGATGTGCTGGCCGCAGGACTGCTGGTCGCCCCACAGGGCATCGGCGCGATGATCACCATGCCGATCGCCGGCGGCCTAGTGGACCGGTATCCGGTCGGCCGGATCGTTCCCTTCGGCTTCATCGGAATCATCGGCGGAATGATCGGTCTCGCCATGTCCACCGATGTTGACACCCCGTACTGGCAGCTGATCGCCATCCTGTTCGTGCTCGGCCTCGGGATGGGGGCGACGATGATGCCCGTCTTCACCTCGGCTCTCAAGACCCTGAAGGAGCACCAGGTCGCCCGGGGCTCCACCCTGATCAACGTGATCCAGCAGGTGGCCGCCTCGATCGGGGTGGCAACCATGTCGGTGATCCTGACCAGCCAGCAGAACGCCTCGCTGCCGGCCAAGGCCCTGACCGCGATCGGTGAGGCCACCGCGGCCGGCATCCAGCCGCCCGCCTGGGCGCAGGAGGTTGCCCGTCAGCTCGGTCAGGCCTTCCAGTCGATCGCGCTGGCCGACATGGCCGATGCGTTCAGCACCGCGTACTGGGTGGCGGTCGCTGCCCTGGTCATCACCCTGATCCCGGTTGCCTTCCTCCCCCGCAAGTCCGAGGAGTCCCATCTGACCGAGGAGGACGCCGAACCCGAGGCGGTCCCGGTCGGGACCAACTGACCGATCCGGAGAAGCGGCGCCTCGCTGGCCGAGTCTCTATTCTCGCCGCTGTGGAGCGGGAGAAAGCGGACACCGTGATCATCGGTGCCGGGATCCACGGGATCTCGACGGCGCTGGCGCTGGCCTCCCGTGGCAGACGGTCGGTGATCCTGGAAGCCGGTCCGGCTCCATTCACGGGTGCAAGTGTTCGAAACGAGGGCAAGCTTCATCTCGGCTTCGTCTACGCCCTCGACCGAAGCGGTTCTACAAACCGGGCGATGGTCGAGGGAGCGCTGGCCTTCGCGCCCCTGGTTGAACGCTGGTGCGGGGAGATCGAGTGGGCCGGGTTCCGGTCCGACCGGTTCAGGTACGTGGCCATGGAGGAAGGCCTGGTCGGACCCGATCGGGTGGAAGCGCATTACGAAACCGTCCTCGATCGGCTGGAGCGTTCGGCACCCTCCTATGGCCGCAACTACATCGGAGTCGACCCGACCGGGGCCGAGATCATCCGCCGGGAGGGGGTGCTTCCGGGAATGGCCGAGGGACACTCGGCCTGCTGGTTCGAAACCCCCGAGAGAGCAGTCGACCCGCGGGCGCTCGCCGACCATTTCATTGCCGCAGCAGGCAGGGAACCGTTAATTGAGATCCGGACCGGATCCCGGGTCTCCCATGCCCGGCGGCTGGAGAGCGGGTTTTCACTGCAGGTCGAAACGGCCTCCGGAACCCGGGAGCTCGAGGCGGAAACCGTGGTCAACTGCGCCTGGGAGGGAAGACCGCATCTCGACGCCATGATCCTCGAGGACGACTGGAAGGGGGTCTTCCGGATCAAGCACCAGGTGCTCCTCAAGGGAGGGGACCCGGCAGGGATCCCCACAGCCACGCTGGTGCAGGGACCATTCGGGGATGTCGTGGTGTGGCCAAACGGGGATGTGTACATCAGCTGGTACCCGGAAGCCCGGACCCATTTCGGTGAACGTCACGATCAATCGCTGCGATCGGACGATCGGGTCGCCAGGAAGGTGCACGAAGTGATGGTCCGGCTCTTTCCCGCGCTGGAGGGATTCTCGCTGGCCAGCCATGCCCCCTGCTACATCCTGGCCGAGGGCCGAACCGACATCGACGATCGCGAGAGTGAACTCCACCGCAGGCTGGGTGCGGAGTTCGTTGAACACGGGGGCTGGTGGTCGATCCGATCCTCCAAACTCACCACCGCACCACTGGCCGGGGAGCGTTGCGCCGCTCGAATCACCGGGACCCAGAGTGAGTTCTGACCCGGGGGTCCGCCTCACCATCGCAATTCCGCTCCACGGTGGGGCGAGATGGATCGACGGAATCATCGACACGGTAGGAAAGGCTCCAGCCCGGAGCCGGGTCGTGATCAGCGATGCCACCCGTCTCGACGACGCGGCCGATCGGCTGGCCGACCACTACCGAGGCGATCCCGGGGTCCAGGTGAAGTCACGCCGGGAGACCCTGACCTGGTCCGAGCACGCAAACCTGCTCCTCGCCGAGGCCGACACCCGGTACTTCTGCTGGCACCCCCAGGACGACCTGGTTTCCCCGGGGGAGTACTTCGAACTTCTTGTCTCGGCCCTCGAGCGTGATCCGGATCGGGTCCTGGCCTTCCCTGCGGTGTACCGGAAGGTGACCGTGGGCCGGTTTCGCAGGCGGCCGGCCGGGGAGATCGCCTACCGGCAGCCGGAGTTCGAGCTTGGTCGGGCCAGACCGGAAGAAGAAGCGGTCCGGATGCTGAGGGAATGGAACATGGCCCTGGGCTGCTGGAGGGGAGTCTTCCGGACCGACCGGGCCCGGCCAATCCCGCAGACGGATGACTGCGCCGACCTGGTCTGGGTCTTCTCGATGGCGCTCGCCGGCAGCTTCATCGCGGTCGAGGAGGCCCGTTACCTGAAGCGGTTCCATCGCAGCAGCGCGATCAACTCGATGCGCTGGGAAGGCATGGCGAAGGCGCTGGACCTTTACCGGGCCGAGATCGAAGCCCGGATCGGTCCGGACCCGTCCGCGGTCCAACCGGTCCTCCGGGAGGTGAGGCGATACCTTCGTCGGCACCGGCTGGTCAGGGTCCTCCACCCACTGCGTCCACTCGGGACCTTCGTGCTGAACCGGCCGCGGGCAGTGCGGGAGTGAACCATCCCGCGGTTCCGTCACCGCGGGTGACACCCGGAGTCAGTCCCGCAGACGGGTCCAGATCCCGGCCAGTTCCCGCTGGTCGGCCGCGGTCAGGCGGTCCAGGTACCGCTCGCGGACTCCCTGGCGGTGGGTCTTTCGGGCGGCGGCAAGGGCGGAGGCTCCGCTCTCGGTGAGCTGCGCGTAGAGGCCGCGTCCGTCACTCTCGGCGGAGCAGCGCGAGACGTAACCGAGGTCGACCAGACGGTCGACCAGGCGAGTGCAGCCGCTGCGGCTGAGCAGGGCCCGGTCCGAGATCTCGGCCATCCGGAGACGCCGTTCGGGCGCGTCGGCGAGGAACATCAGGACCTCGTAGGTCGACAGCGACATCCCGTGGGCGGCGTGCATCTGGGCGTCGAGCTCCCGGGTCACCGCCGCGTGGACTTCGAGCAGTCCCCGCCAGGCGGCGAGTTCGCGCTCGGTGAAGGGACCGGTTTCCGTTTTGGCTTTGGTGGTCATATCAGCTGGGGGATGGCAGGCCGTGGAAAGCGGTCGGCGTCCAGTCGACGCCGACCGACCCACTCCGAGCCTACTTCCCTACTGCTTGGTGGCAGCGATGTCCAGGGTGAGCTTGACCTTGTCCGACACCAGCATGTTGCCGCTGCCGAGAGCCTGGTTGAACTTCATGCCGTACTCGCCGCGGCTGAGCTGACCGGTGACTTCGAGACCGACCCGCTGGCCACCGTCCATGCCGTCCTCGACCCCGTTCAGCTCGGCGGTCAGGACCAGCTCGTTGGTAACGCCACGCAGGGTCATGTCCCCGGTGATCCGGTAGGTGTCCTCGTCGATCGCCTCTACCCGGGTCGACTCGAAGGAGAGTTCCGGGTGCGTTTCCGCCTCGAAGAAGTCCGGCGAGCGGAGATGTTCGTCCCGGGCGTCCTCGTTGGTGTCGACCGAGGCGGTCTTGACCTTGCCGTGGACCTTGATGTCCGAAGGGCTCTCCCCGATCTCCATGCTGCCCTCGAACTCGGTGAACTCACCGCGAACGGTCGAGATGCCCATGTGCTTGACGGAAAAACCGACCTTCGAGTGGGCCGTGTCAACGGTCCAGGTGCCGGTGGGGATGAGGGTGGCGGACTGCGTGGTCATCTGAATCTCCTGAGGTGGTAGTTGTAACTACAACTATAGCAGAGATAGTTGATGTGTCAACTAGTCCGACCGGTTTCGGCAGTCGAAGGCCACCTCACCCGGTTCGACAGCGCCCGCCTGGCCCGCGGGCGGCGGTTCCGCCACGAGAGCCACGAGCACGGCCACCGAGCGATCGTTCCCGATGTCCAGCATCGATCCACGACCTGCTGCCCCCTGATCCCGAAGAGGAACGTTCCGGGGACGGTCGGTTCAGGCCGAGGTCGACAGCCGGTAGCCCATGCCACGGACCGTGATGATCCGTTCCGCACCAAGTTTGCGGCGCAGATAGCCGACGTAGACCTCGATCACGTTGGAGTTCGGGTCGAAGTCGTAACCCCAGACGTGGGAGAGAAGCTGCTCGCGGCTGAGCACCTGGTCGGGGTTGCGGAGAAAGAACTCGAGCAGGGCGAACTCACGGGCCGAAAGTTCGATGCTCTGCCCGTCGACCAGCGCCCGTCGGGTGCGCAGGTCCAGGGTGACGGTGCCCTGCTCCAGAATCACCTCCTCGCTGGTGCCGGTATCCCGCAGACGGGCCCGGACCCGGGCCAGCAGCTCGTCGAACTGGAACGGCTTGGTCAGGTAGTCGTCGGCCCCGAGATCGAGTCCGGCGATCCGGTCACGGACATCGTCGCGGGCCGAGAGGATCAGCACCGGCAGGCGTTGACCCTGGGCCCGCAGGGTCCGCAGCACCTCGGTGCCGTCCAGTCCCGGCAGGCCGAGGTCGAGAATCAGCAGATCGAAGTCTTCATCCCGGGCCTGCGCGACCGCCCCCGGTCCGTCGGCGACACTGGTCGTGGTGTGGCCGTTAGCGCGGAGACCCTTCTCCAGAAAGGCACTCACGCGACGTTCGTCTTCGGCGATCAGGATCCGGCTCATGAAGTGATCCTCTCCGGATCCGGATGCGGGGCGGCCAGGTCCGTCTGGTCGTGGATGAACGGGAGCCCCGGGGCCGGCGCATCGACCGGAATCACGATGGTGAAGCGGGCACCCTTCCCGGGTTCGCTTTCCAGCTCGACCCGGCCGCCGTGGGCCTCGGCGATCGTGCGGACGATCGCCAGACCGAGGCCCGCCCCGTCGGACCGGCGGGCGGTGTTCTCGGCTCTCGCGAATCGTTCAAACACCCGCGCCGCGTCCTCTTCGGCGATGCCCGGTCCGCTGTCGGCGATCCACACTCTCGCCGAGCCGCTGTCGAGCGCGCTGCCGAGTCCGATCCGGTCGCCCTCGGTGGTGTGCTGAACCGCGTTGTGAGCGAGGTTCATTACCGCCTGGGTGAGTCGTTGGCGGTCGGCGGCAATCAGGCCGACGCCGGTCGCTTCGAGCTGCCAATCGCGGTTCGCCAGCTGGGTTGCCTTGACCAGAAGTTCCTCGGTCAGCAGGTCGAGATCGATCTCCCCGAGGTGCAGGAAATCGGGACGTTCAGCCCGGGCCAGGGTGAGCAGATCCTCGACGAAACGGCTCATCCGGTCGAGCTCGTCGGTGACGACAGCGACGGTCTTCTCGCGTTCGACCGGATCGTCATCGAGCAACTCCAGGTGGCCCCGGATGATCGTGATCGGGGTGCGGAGCTCGTGCCCGGCATCCGAAACGAAATCCCGCTGGATCCGGAAAGCTTCCTCGAGGCGGTCGAGCATTGCGTTGAAGGTGCGTCCGAGGTCGGCGATCTCGTCCCGGCCGTGAACCTCGATCCGACGGGTCAGATCATCCCCCGAGCTGATTGTGCGAGCGGTGCCTTCAAGCTCCCGCAGCGGGGCGAGAACCCTTCCCGTGGCGAGGTAGGCGAGCACCGAAACGAGCAGCAGCATGGCCAGGCCGATCCCGGCCGAAATCCGAACCGCCTCATCCACCTCGGAACGCTCGTGACCGAGGTTCGAGGTGACCACAAAGGTGCCGCGGCCAAGTCCGTCCGCGGCAACCGGCACCGACAGGTAACGGATGTGACCGTCGGGAATCGCGACATCGCCACGGCTGACCCCGGTCACGTTCCCCAGGCTCCGAACGTGGGTCAGGAGCTCCCGGCTTGTGCCGATGTCGGCGTTCGACCGGTACGGCCGGCCGGCGATGAAGGTGAAGGTGGCCTGGCCCTGGTCGGGGATGTCGCGGGCCAGGAACAGGTCAAAGATCCGCTGTATGTCTTTCACCCGACGCCCGGTTTTCGGATCTTTCGCAGTGGTGGCGAAACTGCGGAACTCGGCAACCTCCTGGGCGAGACCGGCCTCGATCCGGGTGTCCACCCGGGCGAGCAGGATCTGCCGCAGGGCGAGGGTGGAGACGATCGTGGAGAAGGCGAGAAGCAGGACGATGGAAATCAGGATCCGGGCTCTCGCCCCGGTCGTGAACCGGCGCCACCAACGCCACGGACGGATCGGTGGGCGCCGTGTCTGGTGGTCGGGTTTCCGGGTGCTCAATCGTCGTCGTCCGGGCTCTCGTCCCGATCGGCCGTGCCTTCGGGGCTCTCGGCTTGATCGTCCTCGCGATCGTCCTGGAAGGGATCGTAGTCGTCCTCGTCATCCTCGACCGGGGCAAACCCGCCCCGACTCGGGTTCGCAGTTTGCGCGGCCGCGACGGCCGGGGCGGGGGCCGGGACCGGGGTCGGAGTGGCCGCCGCCGTGGTGGCTCCGCCCTGCTGCCGGTCGTGGCGTACCGACCCCCGAGGCGGGTGCCGGTCCTGCCTGGTCCTGCGACGCTCTGCGGACGCCCTCCCGCCACCGGCTGCGTCATCGAGTTCGATCACGGAAACCGGTGGTGGGGAGGGGGCGTCGACCATCCTGGTCACGACCACGGTGACCACTATCAACAGCAGCACACCGCAGCCGACCAGGATGCGGGAACTCACGGGAACACTCCTTCGCTCACCGTCCGGGGCGGATCTCAGTCGTCGAGCTCACGATCGACTCCGACCAGACCACCGCTCGCGGCGTCAATCTTCACCTCGGTCTCGACCTTTCCGTCCCTGAAGTTGACCTCCCAGACGAGCTTTCCGCGGTGCCGGTCGATGTCGGCCTCCGTGAGCCTGCCGTCGGCGTGAGGGTTCGCCTTGCCCAGGGCACTGTCGAGGGAGACTTTCGCCCGGCGCACCTTGCGGACATCGTCGCTCGGTCCGGTCTTCTTCTTGCGGACGACCGTGCGGCCGTCGCGGCTGACCAGTACCTCGATCGGCCGGGCGTGGCCGGAATCGACTTCCACTTCCCAAACCCTGGCGCCGCGGTGACGGTCACGTTCCAGATCGAAGGCCATGCCGGCCCCGACCGCCGACTCCGCGGTACGGACGGCACGACGCGCCTGGGGGACGTGACTCGCGGCTGAGGTGTGGGCGTTGGCCGCACCGGCCGGGGCCGCCTCACCGGGACGATTCGCCGGGTCGCCGTTGGCGGTGCAGGCCAGGGTGCCGGCGGCCAGCATCGCGACACCGGCGGCTATGAGGGGCTGTTTCAGGTTCTTCATGACTCTCCTTCGGTTGAGGGTGTCATCAACCTACGGTCCACCCCGAAGACGACGGTAAGAGGTTCCTGAGACCGCTCTTATCTTCCGGCTCAGCCCGAGCAGGCCGGGATTCGGGAGGGAACTGAAACTCAGTCGTCCCCGGATAGTTCGTAGTCTCGCGGGACCACCATCATCGGCACCGGCAGGGCTCGCAGGATCTTGTTGACCGAGGCCCCGATGAAGAGGCGTTTCGGCTGGGCCAGACGGCTGGAGCCGACCATCACGATCTCGCTTTCCGCGAAGTCAAGAGCCTGCACCGCCTCTTCAAGGCTCTCGCCATCGCCGACCACACTGGTGACCTCGCATTCCGGCGGAAGCTCCGCTTCGGCTTTCGAGGCGAGTCTTGCCACGTGGCCCTCGGCCATTCCGGTCCACTCCGCTCGTTGCTCCGCGGACCCGTCCCTGGCAACCTTGACCAGTGACATCAGCCGGAGCGGGATCCGACGGGAGGCCGCCTCCCGGATTGCGACCTCGAGCAGTGCCTCGGCGCCTTCCCGGGTGCCGGTCGCACAGGTGATCCGGGTGATTCCGGACAGCGCCTCGTACCCGACCGGTGCGAGCACGACCGGTACCGAGGCGGAGTGGAGCAGGGCGTCGGCGATGCTTCCCAGCCTGAGTCTGCCGACCTTGACGCGATGAGAGGTGCCGACCACGATCACGGCCTCACTGTCGCCGCGATCGGGATCGTTGGCTTCCTCGACCAGGCCCTCGGTGATCGACTCGGCCCGCCGCAGATGACCTGCCGCGGTCACATCATCCGGGACCCGGGTCATCGCGTCGTCCAGCCACTCCTGGCCCTGCTTTTCCAGAGCCGTGTTGTAGGCACGGTCCGGCGAATACATGTGAAAGCTCGGGGCGTCCCCTGGCAGTACCGCGACGATGTCCAGAGTTGCTTTCCGGGTCCGGGCGAGAGTCACCGCCAGGTTGATCCCGTCTCTCCCCCGCTGATTCGGTCCGTAGCCGACGACGTATCGCATGCCATCCACTCTAGCCACGAGTGCGGTGCATGTGGTAGTTCTCTGGGAACGGTTGAACTGGGGAAGGGGCAGGCAGATGGCGGAAGAGCAGGTGGCGCAGACCGGGGCAGGGCAGAAAAGCTCTACCCACCTGGCACGGACTCTGGGTCTCTGGGCGATTGTCGGTCTCGGCCTGGGGTACATGACCCCGACCGTCGTCTTCGACACCTTCGGCATCGTCTCGGAAGAGACCGGGGGCGTTGTTCCTACTGCCTACATCTTTGCCCTGGTCGTGATGCTGTTCACGGCGATCAGCTACGGACGGATGACCCGGGTGTTCCCGTCGGCGGGTTCGGCGTACACCTACACCTCGGAGACGATGAGCCCGAACCTCGGGTTCCTGATCGGCTGGGCGGCACTGCTCGACTACCTGCTGCTGCCACTGGTCAACGCGCTGATCATCCGCAGCTACATGGAGTCCTTCTTCCCGTCGGCACCGGCCTGGATCTGGGTGGTCGTCTACGTTGCGGTGATCACCACGATGGTGATGGTCAGCATGACCAACACCTCCCGGGTGAACATGATCCTGGTTGTCTTCGAGGTGGTCCTGATCCTGGTCTTTCTCGTTCTCGCAGCCAAGGCCCTCGCCGACGGGCAGGGCAACGGAACCGTCTTCTCGACCGATCCCCTCTGGCACGCCAACGTGCATCTCGGTCTGGTGATCACCGGCGCCACGATCGTCGCCTTCTCCTTCATCGGATTCGACGCGATCACCATGTACACGGAGGAAGCCAAGGACGCCTCGACCGTGCCCAAAGCGATCGTTCTGGCCCTGGCCATCGGCGGCCTGATCTTCTTCATCTCGGCCTGGTTCACCCAGTCGCTCTTTCCCACCCTCGATGGATTCAGCGAGGACGCGCTGCAGAACAGCGCCCTGCCCGAGATCGCTTATGAGGTGGGCGGCCAACTGTTCAAGATCCTGCTGACCTCGGCAGCCTTCGCGGCGACTGTCGCCTCCAGTCTTGCATCGCATGCATCCGTCTCCCGCCTGCTCTACGTGATGGGCCGCAACGGCAAGGGGCCGGTTTCCCGCTTCTTCGGGTACGTACACCCGACCTATCACACCCCCGCCTACGCCGTCGTCTTTGTGGGCGTGGTCTCGCTGGCTGCGATCGCCTTCAACCTGGACTTCGTGGCGTCCCTGATCAACTTCGGGGCCCTGATCGCATTCACCTTCGTCAACCTGACCGTGATCGTCTACTTCGCCTACCGCAAGCGGCTGATCAAGACCGGGCGGGAGATCTTCAGGAATGTGGTGCTGCCGGGGATCGGCGTTGTCTGCACGGTGCTGCTCTGGGCCTATCTCTCGGCCGAGTCGACCCGGTACGGAATCATCTGGTTTGTCATCGGGGTCGTTGTGCTGCTCTGGATAACCCGCATGTTGCGGAGGCCGTTGAGCATCAGCCTGGACGAGGAAGAGGCCCAGCACCCGACCGAGTGACCGCCTGGCGGCCCGGTCGGAACTGCCGCGGTTCGCTACTTTCTCCCGGTCTTCTAACTTGGCCCGTCGGTGGGCCGGAAGGGTGGAAATTGAGCGGGATTCGGATCGGCATCGCGGGTTACGGCAACCTCGGACGGGGCGCGGAGGCGGCGGTCGCCCGCAACGAGGACATGGCGCTGGCCGGGGTGTTCACCCGCCGCGATCCCGGCAGCGTCACCCCGGCGCGTGAAGGCACCCCGGTCTTCGGCTGGGGTGAACTCGCCGACCATCGGGACCGGATCGACGTGATGGTGCTCTGCGGAGGTTCAAAGGAGGACCTTCCGAAGCAGGGCCCGGAGCTGGCGGCGCTGTTCAACACCGTAGACAGCTTCGATACCCATCAAAGGATCCCCCGGTACTTCGATGCAGTTGACGAGGCGGCCCGGACGGCCGGGAAGACCGCCCTGATCTCGACCGGATGGGACCCGGGGATGTTCTCCCTCAACCGGATGCTCGGCGAGGCGATCCTGCCGGGCGGGGAGACCCACACCTTCTGGGGACGGGGGCTCAGCCAGGGTCACTCGGACGCCCTGCGGCGGGTTGAGGGAGTGGCCGACGCGGTGCAGTACACGCTGCCGGTCGGATCGGCAGTCGAGGCGGTCCGCGGCGGCAACGGGGACGGCCTCACCACCCGCCAGATGCACACCCGCGAATGCTTCGTGATGCTCGAGCAGGGAGCCGACCCGGAAGCTGTACGGGAGGCGATCGTGACCATGCCCGACTACTTCGAGCCGTACGACACCACGGTTCACTTCATCTCGTCCGATGACCTCGCTCGTGACCATGCCGGGATGCCGCATGGCGGCTTCGTGCTGCGTTCCGGGGAAACCGGGGACGGTGACCGGCAGCTGGTCGAGTACTCGCTTTCACTCGCCGACAATCCCGGGTTCACCGCCAGCGTCCTGATCGCCTACGCCCGGGCGGTCCACCGCCTGGCGGTGGCCGGGGAAACCGGTGCGAGAACGGTTTTCGACATCGCCCCGGGACTGCTCTCGCCGAGAAGCGCGGCGGAGTTGCGGGCCGAGCTGCTCTGAACCCGAGTTCGGCAGCCTCGGCCGGACCGGAACCGGTCAGGGCAGCTGCGCCGGCCGGGCCGGCAGAACCACTGGCAGGGGGATGTTCCGACCGGCGATCCGGGCGGTGAGAACCCGGGGCCAGGGGCTCCGGCCCAGTTTCACGGTGAACAGACCACGCCGGCTGTAGCCGACCCGCTGCGACTTCGGCTTTCCGCCGCAGAGCGGCCGGGAGGTCAAGGTCAGACGGCCGCGCTTCCGGATTCCACCAACCCTGAATCTGATCCGTTCGGCCTTCGATCCGGTGTGCAGGGAGATCAGACGGGCCCGCCCGTCCGCCCGCTTCAGTCCCGACCGGCTGCCACCGACAGTCAGTCGGTAACGGGCTCTCGCTCTTGCTCGGGCCCATCCCGGTGCGGCGGCCGTGGCCACGATCGAACCGTCTGTCCGGATCTCGGTCGAGCCGG
Organism: Solirubrobacterales bacterium; assembly: GCA_023958085.1. Classification (GTDB taxonomy): domain Bacteria; phylum Actinomycetota; class Thermoleophilia; order Solirubrobacterales; family 70-9; genus 67-14. The sequence goes on from JAMLGI010000001.1 coordinate 375,302, forward strand.
CCGGGGACCCGTTCCGGAAGATGTAGGCCCGTTCGCCGGCCCGGAAGGGATCTGCGATCCCCAGAATCCGGACCCGTCTTCCGCGTGGTTCGATCGAAGCCAGGGTGACCCCGGTGAGAAAGCATCCCGGGGCAACCACATATCTGGCAGTGGCAGTCGTCGAGAGTCCCTCCCGGTCGGTCGCGGTCACCGTCACGGTGTGGGATCCCGGCTGATCGGTCGGCAGTTCATCCTCGTCTTCGAGTTGAACCCGACCGGCCGGACCGTGGTCGGTGGCGCTGCACGTTTCGATCCCGGAATCCTCGTCGTCGCAACTGAAACCGACCGTCTGTTCCGAGTTGAAACCGAACCGGGCGCCGTCGACGGGTTGCCTGATCGTGACCCCGGGGGCAAGATTCGGGATCCGGTCCCGCAGCGCCCGGTTCAGGTCCGGCAGCGGTCCGATCCGGCCGAGTTCGGGGCTGCCCTGGGGGGTGCCGGTCTGCTGCAGCAGGCCAACCAGCTCTGCCGTCGGCATCGGGGGCTGCCCGGTTGCCTTGAGGTAGGAGAGCAGGGCAACGACCGCGCCGGCGACGATCGGGGTGGCGCCCGAGGTGCCCCCGAAAGAGTCGGTGTAGCTGAGGTTCTCCTCGCCGACGGATGCTCCCTGCAGGTTGCCGTCTCCACCGGTGGTGACGATTCCAGCACCGTGGCCCTGAAGGTCGACCCGGCTGCCGTGGGAGGAACTCCCGATCGGAGCGTGGCTCACCGGATCGCCGGCTCCGACGATGATCGCCCCCGAGTCTCTGAGTTCCCGGTCAAACCGGCCGAGCATGTCGGCCCCGTCGAGATCGTGTCCGCCGTTGGCTCCCGCCTCGACCACGACGACACCGAGCGAGGTGAGCAGGCGGATCGCATCGAAGCTGGCCTGATCCCACTCCAGCGGGACGTAATCGGTTCCGGTCGGGCCGGGACCGTCGATCTGCTGCTCGACCAGGACCACGTCCCCCGGGGACAGCCGACCGGCGAGGAAGGTCAGGGCTCCGGCCGGGTTGTAGAAGAAGTCGTCGAAGGTGGTCGGTGAGATTCCCTTGACGGTCGCGTCCGGAACGGCTCCGATGACCCCGAACCCGTTGTCACGGGCGGCAAGCAGCCCGAAGACCGCGGTCCCGTGGCCACGGGCCGGACCGTTCTCGAACCCGGTGTAGGGGACATACACCCCCTCGCCGGCATCGGTTGATTCGGGAAGCTGAAGGTCCTCGTGATCCCGATTCCAGAAGTACTCGAGGCTGACCACGGTCACGCCCGCCCCGCGGGTCCGGGGGTCGTTCAGCGCGAACCGGGACCCGGTGCCGATCGGGGCCAGATCGAGATGCCGCTGAAGCGGGGTGAAATCGGGGGTAACCGGTGGCGGGGCCGGGATCGGGGACCGTCCGGCGTGAGTGACCAGGGGTGAGTTGCGGAGGGTTGCGACTGCCGCATCGATCGAGTCGGCCGGGACGGTGATCCGGTACCAGTCGGCCATGTTCGGGGATCCACCCCCGGTTTCCCGACGGGCCTGTCGGGCGAGCGAGGTCGCCGCCGGCTGGCCGGTCCCCAGAACCAGTGGCTCGGGGTCGGTGGCGTCGATCTCCGCCAGGAGGTGTTCGAGACGATCAACGGCGTGGGGCGATTCGGCTCGCAGGTTCGTCCCCTCGCCGCGAACGGTCAGGCTGGAGGTGAACCGCACATCCAGGGTTCCCCGGTTGATTCCGGAAGCCGGGCCGGGGGTCGCGTTCACCCCGAGAATCGACAGCACCAGCAGCAGCGTCCCCCCGGCAGCCAGGGACGACCGGGAGAGGTTCAACGGGGCAGCTTTCGGTGGCGGCAGGTCGGGGTCAACGTCGATCGGGAGCCTACCGGCGTCCCCGGTCCTGTGGGGAGGAAGCGGTGTCGGCACTCTCGGGGTAGGTGATCTGAAGTCCCTCGACCCGGGCGAAGCCGGTCAGCGTTTCCGGTTCGCTTTTCGTCCCGCTGAAAATGTCGATCACCTCGAAGCCGCGCACGATGAGCGCGTCGCCGATCATTCGACGGTGGCAGCGCCAGGGAACCGCCTCCGCGCACATGACCGCCACCGTCGCGTTCGCGGCAAGGGTGATCAGCTCGTTCAGTCCGTCAATGAAATCCGGGGTCTGCATGTAGTCGGCGTAGCCACGGAAACTCGAGTTCTCCCATCCGCCGTTGATCGAGTCCTTCCGGGCGTGGCGCAGGCCGCCCAGTTTTTTCAGGTGGCGGTAGGTGACGTTCCGCCTTTCGAGTTCGGCCGGCAGGGTATCCCGGTTGAACTGCGGCACCCGCCGGGATCGTGGCACGGTCCGGACATCGACCAGGGTTCCGACCCCGAACCGATCCAGAATCGCAACGAACTCGTCGAGTTCCCGGGTGGAGTGTCCGATCGTGAAGACCGCCATCGCTCCCAGAGTAGTCCAGGGAACCGAGCCGCCTTCCCGGAGAACGGGAGGCCGGACCCGGGCTTCTTGTGAAGCTCAGGGGGCGGGTTTCACCCGGATCGCACCTCGCATCACCGGATGGATCCGGCAGAAGAAGGTGTAGGTCCCCGGGGGCAGGTCGGCCGGGGTCTGCCAGCTGGTCCGGTTCACGGTCGGGGCACCGCCGGTACCGAGCTGGCCGGAATCGAACTGGATCTCGCTGTCCGGAATCGGATAGGAGATTCCGGTCGACCTGTTGCAGGGGGACTTGCAGGATGTGACCGAATGCCAGGCTCCGCTGTTCAGGCTGCCCGGCGACATCTGGAAGGTGAACTTCTGACCCTGCTGGATCACCGGCGGACGACCGTTGTCTCCGGTGAGTGAAAGGCCGCCGGGGATGTATGAGCCCGGTCCTCCGACCGTGATCGGATCATTGGCCAGGAGCCCGTCGGCGAGGGTCGACGGATCGGGGAGACCGGTGGTGTCCTCGCCGCCGTAGTCCTCGTTCTCGCTGGTATGACCGTGGTTGAGCACACCCTCGTCGGCGACGTTCACTGCGTACGGGTTGCGGCCCCCCGCCTCCTCGGCCATGTAGACGACGTTGATTCCCATCGACTCGTACCAGGAGGCCCGCTCGGTTTCGTAGGTGGTCTGGAGTTCCAGCCTGTCGCCCTGTTTCACCTGCACCTTCCAGTCGTCCGGGGTGGTGCGCATCGCCATGTCCCAGGAGATCGGACCGCGAGGATCGAAGTACACCGCCCTGGAGTCGAACAGGTTCACGCGGCCGTCCTTCACCGCCGGTTTCGAAGCCAGGCAGGGTCCGTAAGCGCGGTCGGCGGCGGACCGTTTCCGGAGAGTTCGATTCAACTCGGCCACAACCATCTTTCTCTTGGCTTTGAGCCGTTTCAGCCGAAGCATGCTGTGGCCGCGCAGCCGGGTCAGGCGGGCAAGCCGGTTCACCGACCGGGGTTGGTCGGCCCGGGCCAGCAGGTCCCGGAACCGTCGGGTGCGTGATCGCAACCGTTTCTTCGTGGTCCTGATCTGCCGGGACAGTCTGTTCCGGGTGCGCCTGAGCCGGTTGATCTTTGCCTTGAACCGGTCCGGGTTCACGCAGGCAGGGCTTTCATCCCGGGCGCCGTTCCGGTTCAGGTAAAGCTCGGTCGAAAGCCCGCCGGTGTGAACGTGGCCGGTGGTGTTGACCAGCACCCCGTCGTGCGGGACCCAGTTCACGTTCTTCTGCCACGCATTCCGGTACGGGTCGTCGGCATCCTGCGGGTAGGTGAACTTTCCGTCTCTGCCGCTGCCCTTGTAGACGTCGAAAACAGGGTAGTTGCTGCCGTCCTCGACATCCATCCAGATCGGTTTGACCTCGGTGATTCCGGCGGCTTCGGGAGCAGTGTCCGGGATGAAGTCGATCGTGTAGGTGATGTACATCGTCCTCGGCTGGAAGATCAGGTTGTGGATCATGTGGTTGAGGATCCAGCCCTGGTTTTTCCGGTAGCGAAGGCCGTATCCATCGGGCAGGTCCACGGTGGTCTTCTCTTCTCCGGTTCCGTAGAAGTTCTGGCTGTAGCCACTCCCGAAGCCGGACTGATTGATCCAGACCCCGTGGTGGAACATCACCTTGCTCGAATCGGGGACGGTGCCGTCCTGGTCGACGAGGTTCGGTTCGATCCGGGTGATCCAGCCGTCCACCGCCGGCCGGTCGGTTCCCTGCTGCAGAATCCGGTTGTCGATCCGGTTCTGGCCCGGAGTCACGTTCAGGGGCCCGGCCCAGTACTCGATCCGCTGCACCCCCCCGGGAAGCAGCTCGGTCTGATGGACCTCTGCGTCGGCCGGTGTTGCGTTGAAGCCGACGACGATCGAGACAAGCACGGCGAGCAGCGCTGCCGTCGCTGAAGGTTGACGGTGGTTCCGGACCTGAAATGCACGGCCAACCTGAAGAACTTCCCTCGCCTCGAATCCCATCCCGACACTGTAGCGGCGGGAGCGACCGGTCCGTTCAGGCCAGCTCGACTCGCTCCAGCGGTTCGTAGCGGGCGCCCTCGGGCAGCAGGGTGGAGGAGTAGAGGGTGACCGACTCGACCACGAACTCGAGGCCGGGGCCGACCGGCAGGTCCAGGAGGTCCGGATCGAACCCCCGTCCGGTCCGGGCACAGGTGAGATGGGCCCGGAAGCCACGACTGGACTGCCATCCCACCGCCTGGTGGAGGTTTGCAGCAAGCGTTCGCTGAAGGACGGCAAGTTCCCCGTCGTCATCATGGATCTCCAGAGCGAGTGCCCGCGGACGCCGCGGCGGCAGCCAGACCGGTGCCCCCAGCGAGACGCCGGGACCGCCGGGAACGGGAACCTCCGTCGCTGCGGCTCGCAGCGCGGCTCCGATCGGTTCGAGCTCGGACTCTTCACGGTCGCCGAGGAAGGCAAGCGTGATGTGGCAGTTCTCCGCCGGGACCGGTCTGAGACCGGCCGCCGCGCGGGCCGCCGCACGCCCCCAGGCGGCAGCCTCCTCTCGGACCCCGGGCGGCGGGTCGGCGGCGACGAACAGCCGCAGCCGACCACGGGTCCGACGGCGATGCTTCGGTTTGGTGCCTCCCGGCTTCCGGGTCATCGGCCGGTTTGATCTCGGGGATCCCGTCCAACCCGGATTCGGGCCGTGGTCGGTTCAGACCGACTCAACGCTCCACTCCAGGCCGAACCGGTCCAGGCCACCGAGGAACCGTTCCGGCTCGAATGCTTCGGCCGGGGCGAGGGCACCGGAGGGTTCGATCTCCCCGCGGGCGGCGGCCAGGGCGCCCTTGACGATCAGCGCCGCGGTCAGCCCGTAAACGTCGGTTCCGGCGATCCGGCCCCGACGGGTCTCCCGACCGTTGGTGATCTCGCAGTTGATCTGGAATCGGGTGTTGGTCCGCCCCTCGGGGTCGGCGCCTTCCGGCATCAGCGCGATCATGCGGTTGATCGCCTTCTTGACCGGCGTTCTCATCGCCAGGCCGGCCGGCCTGGCGAGCAGTGGCATCAGGCCCGCGATCCGGGTCGGCAGGATCGAGTCGGCGCTCATCGAGGTCTCGACCGTGCGCACCCTTAGATGGCGTGGAACGGTGATGTGTTCGCCGCTCGGAAACCGCATCATCTTCTTCACGCCGAGCGGCCCGCCAAAGTCGAAGTCGGGACGACTCACCTGCTGGGGCGCGGGACGAAGGGCCCCGTCGCGCCACTCGAGATCGCCGCCCTTGAACATCTCCAGTGAGGAACGGGCGGTCCCCCGGCTCGGCTGGAACGGCGAGTGATAGCCGACCCTGACCCGGTCGGCTGCGCCCAACCCGTCAGCGGTCATCGCAACCAGCAGGTCGGCCGGAACGTAGTCGTAGCCCATCGCCGGCAGCACCGCGAGCCCGGCCTCCGCAGCTCGCTTTCCGTATCCCTCGAAAGCGCTCAGGATGAACGGTTGTTCGCCGGTGGTGTCCAGGTAGTGCGCCCCTGCGTCGAGTGCTGCCGCCAGCACCGGTTCCCCGTAGAGCGAAAACGGCCCGGCGCAGGAGATCACCGCAGCCGACCCGTCGAAGAGTTCACGCAGCCCGCGGGCATCCTCGATTCCGGCCGCCTGCCACCGGGGCCGGGTGGCGGGTTTCGTGCCGTCCGGTCCATCGGACCGGACGGTTTCAAGCTCGGTGGCGACCCGTTCGAGCTTCTCCGGGTCGCGACCTGCCAGCACGAAGTCGGCTTCCTGCCTGAGCAGCTCCGCGGCGACCAGCTTGCCGGTGTATCCGGTCGCGCCGTAGAGAACTATCGGTCCTTCGGTCCCCGCAGACTTTTCCATGGACACCAGTCTTGCGCAACCTCCGGCCGGTTGGGGCCGCCGTCATCGTGACTGGCGGCCCACCTCGACCAGGGCGGAGGTCTTCAGGGTCTTGCCGTTGCGGTCGAGTGCCTGGACCGCGATCTTGCTCCGGAAAGCCCGGGTCACCGGGATCTCCGTCTCGAGACCGTTCCAGGGGACGGTCGCCAGAGTCCCGTAAGTGCCGTCACCGGAGGTGGTGACCACCCGCCAGCTGGCGATGTCGGTGGCACCGTTCCAGCTGGCCCAGACGGTTCCGCCGTTACCGGGGCCGGCCTCGCTCGCGATCGCCGGACGTCCGGGTGCGATCCCGCTCCAGGGGCCCTTGTAGGCGCGGTACGAGCTCTCCTTCGACTTGGGGAAGTTCGCGTCGAAGACGATCTGGCCGGTGGGGTCGAACTCGGTCATCGCCGAGACCGATCCCCAGCCGACGAACATGCTGTTGCCGCCGATCGGTTCCGCGTTCCCCTGGGATCCGGCGACGATCGGGGCCGGACTGTGCTCATTGCGGCGGACCAGGGTCGCCCGGAAATTCTTGCGGTTCTTGCCGCTCAGCCGGAGGACCAGTCCGCTGGACTGGGCGTTGATCGTCGGCGAGTTGCGGGCCGATCCGTTGTCGAACAGGGAGATGTCACCGTTGGGCAGTCGCTGGGCGTCGTGCTGGTAGCCGAACGAGGTGCCCGGACCCATCTTGAAGTCGCTGCGGGCGGTCTTTCCCGCCCCGCGAAGCGCCCACCAGATCTGGCCGGTGCGGCGACCGACACGGTAGAGGCTGCTGGTCCTCCGGCCCGAGATGATCAGCGAGTCGGGGCCGTCCACCTTGGCCGAGTTGACGTGGAAGTAGTCCCAGGTGGAGCCGTCCTCCGGGGGTTTGGACATGCTCTCCTTGAGTCCGATGTTGCCCAGTGAGTGCCACTCGAACAGGACCAGTCCGGTCTTGATGTCGATCTCCTGGACCACGTTGTCCAGGACCTGCTGACGGGCGGTGCCGCCGAACTTCCTGGCGTCCCAGATCACTCCGCGGTAGGCGAGCACCAGGGCGGTGTTGCGCGGGGTGATCACGAGTTCGTGGATGTCCGGCTTGTAGCCGTTGCCGGGGGTGAAGCGGGCGATCCGTCTGTAGTTCCGGTTGAGGATCTCGAAGTTGCCGACCTGGGAGTAGCCGATCACGGTCGAGGCGCCCTTCCAGTAGGCGAGCACCGGCTGCTTGCGGTAACGCTGGGCCCGGAAGTCGAGCACCGAGGTTCCGGTGCCGCCGTAGCTGGTCGGCTGGAACCACACGGTTCTGCCTTCGCGGTCGGCGATGGTCAACCCGTCGGCCTTCGGGGCGTAGAACAGGTGGCCGGACCGGGCTCCCGGTTTCAGCACCTTCACGTCGAGCTCGGGCGGGGCCAGATCGGGCCGTGAATGGAGGGTGCCCTTCGGTGGCTTGACCGGAGCCGGCCTGCCCTTCTCGTCCGAGCCGTAGAACTTGCCGATCCTCACCCAGAAGACGCCGTTGCGGCTGCCCCGGATGCGGCGTTTGGTCCGGACGGTGACCTTTTCACCGTTGATGAACCGCTTGTAGGGGATGAAGCTGACCCCGTAGCCGACCGGATGGGCCCGCAGCGAACCGTAATGCCGGCCGGAGCGCGAACCGGTGACCACCACATGGCCCAGTTGGCTCTTCCTGATTCCACGGAAGCTGAAGGTCGTCGTGTTTGAAGCCACCTGGGTGCCGGCTGTCGGAAAGACGTCCACCATCGGTCGGGCTTTGGCCTCTGCCGGCGCCGTCGCCACGGTTGAAATCAACAGAACGAGTGCTGCGAACAGCAGCGAAAACGAGATCGATACGCCGAAAACCGACGTGGTTGACCTGATCCCGGTCGACCGGATTGGGAAAGAGATGTTTCCTCCTGGGTTGTACCTGTTGAACCAGTCCAGAGGGTGGGGCCGGTCGCGGCGAACTCCGCGTGGCGACCGGGGCCTCTGGTCGGCCCGTCCGAGACGGGCCACTTACCTCTGTATACCAAGTCGGTCCGGAAAGTTCCGCCGCCCCCGCAAACATCTTCGCCGGGAAGGGCCGGATTTCCCGGTTCAGCCCTAGCGGGTCAGTTTCTTGTAGGTGATCCGGTGGGGACGATCGGCCTCGTCACCGAGCCGGCGGTGCCGGTCCTCCTCGTAGGCGTCGAGGTTGCCCTCGAACCAGACCACCTCGGAGTTGCCCTCAAAGGCGAGGATGTGGGTGGCGACCCGATCCAGGAACCAGCGGTCGTGGGAGATCACCACGGCACACCCGGCAAAGCCGAGCAGCGCCTCCTCCAGTGCCCGCAGGGTGTCCACGTCGAGGTCGTTGGTCGGCTCGTCGAGCAGCAGCAGATTCCCACCCGACCGCAGCAGCTTGGCCAGGTGAACCCGGTTGCGTTCGCCGCCGGAGAGCACCCCGACCTTGCGCTGCTGGTCCGATCCCTTGAAGTTGAACCCGCCGACGTATGCCCTTGAGTTCACCTTGTGGGAGCCGACCGAGATCGTGTCGTCCCCGTCCGAGATCTCCTCCCAAACGGACTTCTCCGGATCGAGCGCGTCCCGGGACTGGTCCACGTAGGCGAGCTGCACCGTTTCCCCGAGCCGGATCGAGCCGGAGTCCGGTTTCTCATCCCCGACGATCATCCGGAACAGGGTCGTCTTGCCGGCACCGTTGGGCCCGATCACCCCGACGATTCCGGCCGGCGGTAGCTTGAAGGAGAGATCCTCGATCAGCAGTTTCTCGCCGAAAGCCTTTTTCAGATGGTCGGCTTCGATCACCACGTTGCCGAGCCGGGGGCCGGCCGGAATGTGGATCTGGACCTGCTCCAGCTTCACGTGCTTTTCCTCGGCCAGCAGCTCCTCGTACCGGGCGAGGCGGGCCTTGGACTTCTTGCGACGGCCCTTCGGGTTCTCGCGAACCCATTCCAGCTCGGCCGCGATCGTTTTCGCCCGGGCGGTCTCCTTGCGTTCCTCCTGGGCGAGGCGCTCCTGTTTCTGTTCGAGCCAGGCCGAGTAGTTCCCCTCGAACGGGATGCCGCGGCCCCGGTCGAGCTCGAGGATCCAGCCGGCGACATTGTCGAGGAAGTAGCGGTCGTGGGTCACGGCGACCACGGTCCCCGGGTACTCCTCAAGGTGACGTTCCAGCCAGGCGACCGACTCGGCGTCGAGGTGGTTGGTCGGCTCGTCCAGCAGCAGCAGGTCCGGCTTCGAGAGCAGCAGGCGGCAGAGTGCCACCCGGCGACGCTCGCCTCCGGAAAGGTTGGTCACATCGGCGTCCCCCGGGGGCAGGCGCAGCGCGTCCATGGCGGTGTCGAGGGTGGTGTCGAGGTTCCAGGCGTCGACCGCATCGATCTTCGCCTGCAGCCGACCGAACTCGTCCGCGGTTTCATCCGAGTAGTTCGCCGCCAGCTCGTTGAAGCGGTCGAGCAGATCCTTGATCTCCCTGACTCCGTCCTCGACGTTGCCGCGAACGTCCTTCGTCTCGTCCAGCAACGGCTCCTGTTCCAGCATCCCGACCGTGGCCCCGTCCCTGAGCCGGGCCTCGCCCTGGTACTCGGTGTCGGTGCCGGCCATGATCCGGAGCAGTGAAGACTTGCCGGCTCCGTTCGCGCCGAGAATCCCGATCTTGGCGCCGGGCAGGAAGTTCAGCGAGATGTCCGCCAGGACCTCCTTGTTCGGAGGGTGGACCCTGGAGACCCTGTACATGGTGAAGATGTAGTCGGCCATCTGGCTACCTCCGGATCAGGGTGATGTTGCGGTTGACTTTGACGGTTCCGGCTGCCCGGGACTTGAAGCTGAGGGTGAGCTTCACCGGCAGTCGCCCCCGCCCGAAGGATCGTCTCGTCCTCACGGTGAGGGTGACGATCCGGGCTCGTCCTGCCTTGCGGCTGACGGTCAGCAAGCCGAGCGGCCTTCGTTTCGCTTTTCCGGCCATCCTCAGGGTACCGGCCGACGGCAGCTCCACCCGGATCCGGGCGGTGCCTTTCCGCCGGTTCAGTGTCACCTTGAGGATCCTGGGTCTGGACGGGATGATCGGTTTGACCGGGACCGGAACCGGTTGATCGCCTTCGAACATGAGGCTGTGCCCGTCCCGGCTCCGCAGGATCGTGAACTCGTCCGCCAGATCCCCGATCGCCCCGGTCGCGTCGGAGCCGGCCCCCCGATAGGCGATGTAGCTCCGGAACAGGATCCGGCCGCGGGAGAACTCGATCTTCTGGATCGTGCCGGTGTACTGGTAGCTCCTGACCCGGGTGGCGTCGAGGGTGCTCCAGTCGTCCGGTGGCCCGGCCGAGGCGGCGGTGCGTTTCGGCCCGGAGACGGCACTGACGAAGACCGGTGCGCCCGGGATCGTTCCGGTGGAGGAGGAGTTGAGGTAGCCACGCGCGTAGGAGTGGTTGTGTCCCTGCAGGATCAGATCCGGCCGGTACTTGCGGAGCAGCGGCATGAAGTCGTCCCGCTTGAAGAAGGGGCTGGCCCCGTTCGGCTCGTTGGAGATGAAGGGTTCGTGAATCGCCAGGACGGTCCACCGGTTCGGATTGTTCCTGAGCGCCTTCTCGAGAAAGGCGAGCTGACGCTGCGGGAACATGTCGTTGCCGTCGAGCGAGATGATCCGCACTCCCTGGAAGTCGGTGAAGGAGATCGTCTGGCGGGGTTCGTTCGGGTGGTACAGATCGGTGCCGGCCGGTCCGTTGCCGGAGTTGGTGAAGTGCGAGCCGTACTGTGCGAGGGAGGTGTCGCCCTGCAGCTCGTGGTTGCCGACCACCGGAATCAGGTTGGTTGTTCGCGTCCGGGTGGCGAGTCCCGTGAACCAGTTGTTCCACTGGTCGTCGTCGGAGCCCTGGTCGACCATGTCGCCGACAAAGACGGCCGCCCGGGCGTCGGGAACGATGGTGAAGGCCTGCGTCGCGATCTGCGGCCAGACCGTGTCGAGCCCGGTCTGGACGTCACCGAAGAACAGCAGGTTCCACGGGTTGGCCGCGCCCTGCGTCGCGGTGCGGAAAGCGGCCCACTCACTCCAGCCCGCCTCACTGCCGACCCGGTACCGGTAGGCGGTCCCGGGGGTGAGTCCGGTGAAGGTGGCGGTGTGATGGCGGGAGGTGTAGGTCCAGCCCGCGAGGCTGACCGGACCCTTGGCGGTGGCCGGGACGGTGACGGCAGGGCCACCCGCGGCCGGTCTGATCTCGGCCGTGCCTGCCGCGGTGTCGGCATCCGTCCGCCAGGTCACCGTCTGGGAGTTTTCCGGATGAACGGTCGGGTTGAGCACGATCCGCGAGGGTTGCGGGGTGGGGGCAGGGTCGGAAAGAGCGACACCGGCGGGATACAGGCCGAGGCCGAGGCCGAGCGCCACCAGAAGGCAGATCAGGCGATCGGCAGGCTTCGGATCGATGACGGACAGGTTTTCCGCGCGGCGAGACATCGTTCGGGAGACTACCCGGGCAGGGAGGGTCACTCCCTCCTTGGGGTGAGGGCCGAATCCACACCAACCGATCACTTCGGGCCTGACCGGTGAGGGGGCGGTCAGGCTCGTGGCCCGGAGGGGTCGGCGTACCCGTCCGGATGCCTCGAGATTGATCGTCTAGCATCCGCGGTTCCGATGAAGGGGGACTTCAACTTCTATCTTCAGGCGATCGTGGCGGTTCTGATCATCACCGACCCGATCAGTCGTGGCATCTATTTCCGCCAATTGACCGCCAAGGAACCCGACCGTCGTGGCGAGTTCATCCGCCGGATCACCGTCGCGGTCGGTATCACCCTGTTCGGAGCGGCCCTGGTCGGGCGGCCGCTGCTCGACCTGATGGGGATCGACCTCGGGGCGTTCGGGATTGCCGGTGGCCTGATCGTCGCCCTGATGGGATTCGAGATGCTGTTCGGCGGTGAACCGAGCCGGGCCCAGGGCGGCAAGGAGTCCCGCGAGGTGCCGGAATCATTCGAGGGCAGCGTGGTGGTGCCGTACGCGATCCCGTTCGTGGCCGGGCCGGGGGCGATCACCACGGTGATCACGATCAGCTCCTCCACCTCGGACGGGACCGGCGTGATCGCCGCTCTGATCGCGGTCGCGGCAGCCGTGATTCTGCTGCCCATCGGTCACCTGCTGGTCGCAAAGCACCTGAACCTTTCGGCCCAGGCGGAGCAGATCGCGACCAAGGTCGGTGGCCTCCTGATCGTCACCATCGGCATCCAGCTGATGCTCGGAGGGGTGACCCGTTACTTCGGCCTCTGACGCCGGCTTCAGTCGCTTTCGGAGTAGCCGGCCAGCAGTTCTTTTTCCCGCTGGTGGCGGGGGTAGGCGAACCAGACCAGGATGAAGCCGATCGCGACCGCGATCAGTCCGATCGTGTAGGCCCAGTCCTCTCCCTTGAGGAAGGACTCCCGGGCGGCGGCGATGATCTGGTCCGCGTACTGGGGGTGTTGCTGGGCGACCGTTTCGGCGCTGGAGAATGAGCGTTCAAGCTGGGACTGCACCTGATCGGTCATCTTGCTGCTTGCCTCGGGGTTACCGGCGATCAGGTTGGAGAATGAACTGGCGTAGCCGGCGGTGAGGAACACCCCGAGGATCGACTGCATGATCGCCCCGCCGAGATCCCGTTGAAGGTCCGCGGTGCCGGACGCCATCCCGGCTCGGGAGACCGGCACCGATCCGGTAAGCGAGTTCGAGGCGGGGGTGCCGGCGAGACCGACCCCGATCCCCACCAGTGCGTACCCCAGTCCGATCTGCCAGTACGGCGCGCCCTCATCCCACAGCAACAGCATCACCACGAAACCGACCATGCAGACGACATATCCGCAAAGCAGGGTGACCCGGGATCCACGGGCGGCCACAAGTTTCGCCGAGAACGGGGCGGTCACGACCATCGCTGCCGCAGCGGGAAGGATCGAGAGCCCAGCCTGCCAGGTGGAGTAGCCGAGCACGTTCTGCAGGTACTGCTGGCCGACGAACATCGCCGCCATCAGGGTGCCGAACACGATGATTCCGGCCAGGGCCGCCACCCAGAAGGTGGGGCGACCGGCCACCTTCAGGTCGTAGAGGGGGTTCACGGCCCGACGCTGCCTGATCACAAAGGCGACCCCGGCAGCCAGCCCGATCGCCGCCAGCCCGATCGCCACCGTGCCTTCGTTCGGCATGCTCGCGAAGTTGATCGCCAGGACTACCCCGGCGACCATCAGCAGCGAAAGCATTCCGCCGAGGTTGTCGACCGGGTCGGTGGTCTCGTTCACGTGGGACGGCACCAGCCAGACCGCCAGCACAACTGCCACGGTGGCCAGCGGCAGAGTCACCAGGAAGACGGAGCCCCACTCGAACTGCAAGAGGAGCGCTCCGGCCACCAGGGTCCCGAGTGCCGAGATCGCCCCGCCGATCCCGGACCACAGGGCGATCGCCCGGGTCCTGCCGCCGCCGGACCAGAGCGCAGTGATCAGGGCGAGTGTGGTCGGGAATGCCATGCCGGCCGCCAGTCCACCTGCCAGACGGGCCAGGAACAGCACCTCGACCGAGGGGGCGAAGGCCGCCGCCAGCGAGGCCGGGATCGCGATCGCGGTGCCGAGGACGAGCATCATCTTGCGCCCGTACCGGTCGCCGAGTGCTCCCAGGTAGAGCACCGAGGTGGCGAGGCCGAGCGAGTAGCCGACCGCAACCAGATTGAGTCCGGTCTGGCTCGCGTCGAGCGCCTTGCCGATATCCGGCAGGGCGACATTGGCCACAGCGAGATTCAGGTTGGCGACCGCCGCGACCAGGATCAGCGTGGTCAGGGTCAAACCTGCCCGCTTCGGCGCTCCGGTATCGGCTCCCCCCGTCATCGGTCGAGCATCTTCGCACCGTGGGCGGCGGAAAGTCAAACGGCCGGCCGGACGCCGTTCGACCGATCGCGCGAGGCGATTTCCGGCATCGGGCGTTTGACGCGGGGCCTGCCTGAACCGGTTAGGTTCTGGTTGTGGCTACGCCCGACGAGGTCAAGGCGGTGGGAGAGCAGCAGGTGGGGGTGAGCGATTTTGTCGCTCGTCTGGCCGATCGCATCGGGGCCGGCGTGAGGGCCTCGGCGATCTTTGGCGAGCCGGTCGAGCGGGACGGCATCACCGTGATCCCGGTTGCCAGGGCGAGCTGGGGCTTCGGCGGCGGCATCGGAGGGGAGACCGACAGGGAAGATGGCGGTGGCGGAGGCGGAGGAGGCTTTGTCTCGCCGCTCGGCTACATCGAGGTGCGCGAGTCCGGGGCGGTATTCAGGCCCATCCGTGATCCCCGCCTGGTCGCAATCGTGCTGGGGACGGCACTGGGAGTCGCAGGGTTGGTGGCGGTGGCGGTCAGCCGCCGGTAGCGGCGGGACTGCCCGCCTAAACGTCTGCCTGAAGCCATCCGGTGATGATCCGGCCGATCTCCTCGCCCCGATCCTCCTGCAGGAAGTGGCCGGCGTTCTCGATCACGGTGAGCGGCGCGGCGTTGGGGAAGATCAGCTGCACCAGACGCCCGACCGGGTCGAGCGGCAGGGCCGGATCCGAGTCGGCCCAGAGCAGCAGGTGGGGGCGCCGGTCGGCCAGCAGGGCCTCCATCGTCGCCTGGCCGACATCGGCCCCGGGGGCATCCGGGGTGGTCGGAATCAGCGGCGGCAGGGCCCGCACGCCCGCCTTTGAGCCGACGTCCGGGAATGGTGCGGCGTAGGCGGCGAGCACCTCGGGTGACAGTTCGGTCACGGTGCCGCCCTGGATCGGCACGTCCACCATCACGTCCGGGTTGGCCTCGATGAAGGCGAGAAAGTGCTGCCAGTTGTCGCTCATCTGCTGATGGCCGTTGAAGGTTCCGGTATCCATCGCGACCAGCCGGTCGAACGCTTCCGACCGTTCCAGGGTCGCCACCGCCAACCCGATCGGGCCACCCCAGTCGTGGCAGACCAGGGTTGTCCCGGTGAGTTCGAGATCGTCGACCAGGCTGGAGATCGAGCCAACCATCCGATCCATCGTGAACCAGTCGTCCTCGACCGGCTTGTCGGAGCGGCCGAATCCGGGCAGGTCCGGCACCACGCAGCGGTACCCGGCCTCGAGCAGTGGACCCATCACCTTGCGCCAGAGATAGCCCCAGGTCGGCTCGCCGTGAATCAGCAGCACCGGCGGGCCCTCACCCTCGTCGATGTGGGCGAGGTTCAACCCCTCCCATTCACGCCAGACCGGCTCGTACGGAAAGTCGTCGATCGAGTCAAACCGGCTCTCCGGGGTGCGCTGTATTTTCATCTGATGATTCTACTCCCGGAGTCTGGGTATCTCACGAAACGGATGAGCCAGCTGCCGTCGGGACCCACCGGAGCTTGTCGATGAGCGACCCCTCAAGGCGCGGGAATCTCGTCCTCGCCTCGATGATCTTCGCGGTGGCGATGGTCTTCATCGACCAGACCATCGTTTCGATCTCGATTCCACGGATCCAGAGCGATCTTCACCTCAGCGGCACCGGGGTGCAGTGGGTGATCAACGGCTACCTGCTCAGCCTGGCGGCACTCTTCGCCTTCGGGGGCAAGATCGTGGACGTGGTCGGGCGCCGCCGGATGGTGATCGTCGGCATCGTCGTGTTCGCCGGTGCCTCGGCCCTCTGCGGATTCACGCCGGCCGGCTCCTTCGCCGAAACCTGGCTGATCCTGTTCCGGGTGATTCAGGGGGCGGGGGCGGCGGTGATGTTCCCGGCGGCGCTGGCGATCGTGATCTCGGCCTTCCCGATCGAGAAGCGCGGCCAGGCGATGGCGATCTTCTTCGGGATCACCGGAGGGCTCACCTCGATCGGCCCGATCGCGGGCGGCTACCTGAGCGAATGGACCTGGCGGGCGATCTTCTGGATCAACGTGCCGGTCGCGATCATTTCACTGGTCCTGATCCACTTTTCCCGGCCGGAAGAGGTCCGGACCCGCCAGCCGATCGACTACCGCGGTGCGATCCTGATCTGTGCCGGGATGGGGCTGGCGGTGCTCGGCCTGCAGCAGTCGGCGGTCTGGGGCTGGTCGAGTCCCCTCACCTGGGCCTGCGTCGCCGTCGGCCTGCTGATCCTGGTCTGGTTCTTCCGGTTCGAGTCCCGCCACCGGAACCCGTTGATCCAGGTCCGGATCTTCCTCGACCGGGCCTTCCGGGTCGACTCGATCATGCTCTTCCTGCTCTCGATCGCCTTCGTCCCCCTCTTCTTCTTCGCCAGCGTCTACAGCCAGGTTTCACTCGGATGGAGTCCATCCGAGTCGGGGCTCTACCTGCTGATCTTCTTCGGCGGGTTCGCGTCCGCATCCCAGATCGGCGGGCGGATCCTGGACCGGCAGGGAGCCCGTCCGGCGATGATCCTCGGAGGTCTGCTCGCGGCGGTCGGGTTTGCCCTCTGGGCCTACAAGCTGCCCGACCTTGATGGCGGGGCCGGCGCCCAGTGGCCGTTCATCGTCCTGGCCGGGGCCGGGGTCGGCATGATTCTCAGCCCGGCCAGCACCGACGCCGTCAACCGGGCCCCGAACACCAGCTACGGGGAGGCGACCGGGATCACCCAGACGGTGCGGAACTTCGGGGCCAGCCTCGGCCTGGCAGTGCTCGGTTCGATGATGCTCACCCTGAACCGGGCCCGGATGGAAGACTCGATCACCGCGCTCGGGGTGCCGAAAGAGGTGGCCGACCGGATTGCCGAACAGGTGTCCGGAGGCGCCGGGGTGAGCGGCGGGGGTGGTTCCGGAAAGGAGATGTTCGCCCAGGCGGGGAGCCGGGCGACCGAGCTGCTGAACGCCGTGAGGCTGGATTTCGCGTACTCGATGCGAACCGTGTTCTACGTGATGGCCGGAGTGATGGCGGTCAGCTTCCTGGTTGCCCTGGTCCGTGCCCCCCGGGGACGGATGGAGGAGATCATCGCGGCCGACGAGTACGCGGGAGATGACGCCCGACACCCGGAAGGGCAACCGGAAATGGCGGTCAGGACGACGGTGGAGCCGGAGCCTGGTCCGCCGCATCAGCAATCCGACCGGGGTTGAGCCGGTTGTAGAGCGCGGCGGGACCGATCGCGAGGATCGGTCCGACGATCAGGTTCTGGAGGAAGGCCGAGAGGGCGGTCCCGGCGGTTCCGGTGCCGAGTACCGGAATGATCAGCAGCCCGAGCAGGACGATCAGCAGGAGGCAGACGACTCCCAGCACCAGAACGAAGGCGAACACCCGCAGCCCGTTGCCGCGAACCAGTTCGACGCTGCGCCCGAGCGAGGCAAGCGCCGTGGTCCGCTCCGCCACTACCACCTGGGTTGCCACCGAGAAGATCGTCACCAGGATCAGGCCCGGCACGATCAGCACCATCAACCCGGCGATCACGGCGACGATCGTGATCAGGGTGACCCAGATCAGCCTCGCCAGCAGCGGTGCGACCAGACTCCAGAGTTCGCCCGCACCCCCGCCCGTGGCGCTTCCGGGCACGCAGAGCAGGGCGGTGATCAGCCCGCCGTAGGCGACCGACAGCAGGAGCAGGATCCCGACCGACAGGGCGGCCCCCGCCGGCCCCGCCACGTTCAGGAGGTTGGAGGCCGCATTCAGGATCGCGAAAAGCAGGGTGATCCGGAGGATCAGCGGGCGATGCCGGAAGAAGCCCCCGGACATCTCCTCGAGCACGCTGCCGAGCATCAGTTGATCGCGGTTGTTCATCGGCGGCGAACCCTACCGCGGGTCCTGCCGTTGGCTGCCTTCGGCGATCGCCGGATCAGGAACCGGAGAGCAGGACCGAGGCCCGGCGCCGAGTGACCGGGTCGGCGCCCTCGGCCCGGGCAGTGAACAGCGGGCGCAGGACATGCTGGTTGCGACCCTCGAGCCGCTTCCGGTTGACCCGGGCCGGGAACACCCGAACCTTGCCCCGGCCGGCAGAGATCCGGCCCATCCCGACACAGAGGCGTTTCACCGCGAATCCGGTCATGCAGACCTTGCTGCCGGTCGCAGCACCGGTCCCGACGTTCCGGACCCGAACCCTGAATCGGGCACCGGCAGAGAGGCTCGTCCGCCGCTTGACTGCGGTCACGGTCAGCTTGAGCCGGGGCTTCCTTGCCCGAGGCTTGACCACCGGCTTCGACTCGTCCGTGGTGCGCATCAAGGTCAGCCCGCTGGGTCCGAGGTTGAGGGTGTCGATCCCGGCGAGCAGCGCCGAGAGGTCAAGATCCCCGAGCCCGCCGCCGGAGCCGCCACCGGCGAGATTCCCGATCAGCCCCGGCAGCATGTCCCTGATCAGCAGACAGGGGTCGATGTTCACGATCGGCAGCTTGGTCCGGCCGCTGAAGGGGCCGAGCTGTGACCACTCGGTGATCAGGGTTCCGGCGCCGGCCGTGCCCTTGCGGAACGGCGTTCCGGATCCGAGCGAGGTCGAACCGGTGGTGAAGCGGACGTCCATCGGGGAGAAGCCGCAGGTGAGGGTCGAGACGAACGAGGTCAGCAGTCCGAGCGTGCCGGAGTCGACCCCGGCGATCGATCCGAGGTCAACCCCGTTTTCGCTGAGCAGGCTGAGCAGCTGTTTCACGTTGAGTGAAACCCAGAGTCCGGCCTTGGCGTCGAGGACCAGCGCCCCGGTGTCGGGATCGAAAGTGCCGGTCGCCGCGTTCTCGATCCCGAGGAAGACCTTCACGTTCACCGGATCGGTCAGCCCGACAGCCGGCAGGATGAATTTGCCTTTCGGGACGGTGACCTTGCCGCTGTCCGGGTTCCAGGTGCCCTCGATCGAGGGTGTCTGATCGGCCGCATCCAGAGGCAGATTCCCGAGGTCGCCCAGGGCCCCGATCCTGAGCTCGCTCTTGTTGAAACTGATCTTGAACGGCTTGTCGGCTGCTCCGGCCCCGTCCGCCATGAACAGCGTGGCCATGCCGGCCAGGATCGCAACAGTTGCGATCCATCGGGTGGCAGCGCCAGCGCCGCCGATCAAACTCCCCTTTGATGCTGCTTTCACCGAACTCTCTTTCTCCCGTTGAAGCTCAGTCCCGAACCAGTGCGGCGGGGTTGCGAAACGGCTCTGACACTATAGAGGTGATTCCGGGGTCAATCGCCGGCACCGGCCCGGATCGTGCAAACCACCATCAAGGACCAGAGATGAACGACGCACCATTCCCCAAGGAAAGCGACGAGAGGGGCGCATTTGTCCGTCAGCAGAGCGCCTTCCGCGACCGGGTCACCGCCGACGGCTCATCCGGCTTTCCGGCCGAGTCCGGCCGCTACCACCTGTACGTCTGCTACGCCTGCCCCTGGGCTTCGAGGGCGATCATCTGGCGGTCACTCAAGGGGCTGGAGGATGTGATCCCGATGACCCCCGTCGATCCGGTCCGGGATGAGCAGGGCTGGAAGTTCTTCGCCGACGAGCCGGATCCGGTCAACGGTTTCACCTACCTCGCCGAGGCCTACGAAAAGTGTTCGCCGGGGTTCGACGACCGGGTGACGGTGCCGGTGCTCTGGGATCGGCAGGAGGACCGGATCGTCAACAACGAGAGCTCCGAGATCATCCGCATGCTGAACTCGGAGTTCAACCGGTTTGCGAAGCATCCCGAGGTGGATCTCTATCCCGAGGAGCTCCGCGGCGAGATCGACCGCCTCAACGACCGGATCTACGGCGCGGTCAACAACGGGGTCTACCGCTGCGGTTTTGCCACGACCCAGGAGGCCTACGAGGAGGGGTTCGTCAACCTGTTCGAGGCCCTGGACGAGCTCGACGACCTGCTCGGGGAGCGCCGCTTCCTGACCGGCCCCGACCCGACCGAGGCCGACTGGCGTCTGTTCGTCACCCTGATTCGCTTCGACCCGGTCTACGTCGGCCACTTCAAGTGCAACCAGCGCCGGATCGCCGACTACGCGAATCTCGGTCCGTACCTGCGGGATCTCTACCAGCAGCCGGGAATCGCCGCCACGGTGAACATGGATCACATCAAGCGGCACTACTACATGACCCATCCCACGATCAATCCCACCCGGATCGTGCCGATGGGCCCGGAACTCGACCTCGAGTCACCTCCGGACCGCGATCACCTGTAACCGCCCGGCATCGGACAAGGGGAAATCCGGGGCGTCGGCAGGGACGCCAGACAACCCGCCGTGATCACCAGCGCTGACGGTCGGAGCCCAAACTGGGCTTCGACCGACAGACTTTCCCGACCCCACCGGCCGGGGTTCTAGTATGGGTTCATGGGGGTCGAGAAGGTCAAGGACGGGGTCAGCGAGGAGATCCGCTCCCGGATGATCGAGAACCCGATCCGGCGCTTCGACTCGGTCCAGAAGCTGGAGTGGTTCCTGATCTCGGCGGTGGTGATGGTGCTGGTGATCCGCACCCAGCTCTGGTTGACCAACTATCCGCAACTCGGCGGCGGCAACCTCCACATCGCCCACCTACTCTGGGGTGGACTCTTCATGATGATCGCGATCTGGGTTTCGCTGATCTACCTGAACCGGCGGGCGGTCACCACCATGGCGATCCTCGGCGGGATCGGCTTCGGATTCTTCATCGATGAGCTCGGCAAGTTCATCACCGCCGACAACGACTACTTCTACAAGCCGGCGGCGGCACTGATCTACCTGATCTTCGTGATCCTGTTCCTGATCATCCGGGAGTTCTCCCGGCGTCAGCGGCAGAACCGGCACTCGGCGCTGGCCAACGCGATGTCCTTCATGCCGTACACGGTCACCGGCGAGTTCGGCCGGGACGACTACAAGATGGTTTCGCAGCTTCTGGACCAGGCCGACGACGGAACCCCCCGGGTCGAGCGGCTGCGGGAGTACTTCGAACAGACGGCACTCGCGCCGACTCGTCCCCCGTCGCGCCTCCTGGTGCTGCGGGACCGGATCCACGCCTGGGTCGGCGGTCTCTCCCGGCGCCGTCACTTTCGGGGGGTGATCACCACGATCGTGGTCACCTGGGGGCTGCTCTCGCTGCTCGCCATGTTCCAGATCGTGGTCGTGTTCGGGGCGGATGCGGAGATGAGCGTCGAGGCTTCCGACACCGGCTTCCTCGCTTTCGCCAGTTCGATCTCCACCTTCGCCTCGGGCGTGCTGGTCCTGATCGGCATTCTCAAGCTGCGCCGCAACGAACGACAGAAGGCGTACCGCTACTTCCGCCGGGCACTGCTGGTCTCGATCTTCGTGACCCGGGTGTTCTCCTTCGTCGAAACCCAGTTCGGCGCGGTCTTCGGGCTGGTGATCGACATTGCCCTGTACGCCGCACTGGGCGAACTGGCGACCCGGGACGAGCAGGATGGTCCGACCGGTCCCCTGACTGACAACCGTCAGAATGGCAGCGATGGCGAAGAAGAAGCGCAAGGCGGACCGGCGACGGTCGCGGCCCGCGTCGGCGACCAGTAGCTACACCGATCCGTCCGGCAACACGCTGGTCCTGCGGGATGAGCTCAGCCGGGGTTCGATCGGAAAGATCCTCGAAGGGGTGGACCATCAGGCCTACTCGACCGAAGACGTCTGGCAGCGTCGGGCGGAGTTGATCTTTGAACGGCTGGTCGTCTCCTGGGAGGTCGCGGGGCTGCCGCTCGATGACCAGAAGATGCTGCTCGGCCGGTACCGGATGGGC
The DNA here is from genome assembly GCA_023958085.1 of Solirubrobacterales bacterium. Lineage (GTDB taxonomy): Bacteria > Actinomycetota > Thermoleophilia > Solirubrobacterales > 70-9 > 67-14. The sequence goes on from JAMLGI010000001.1 coordinate 397,104, forward strand.
AGCCAGGAAGAGCGCCGCTGGGTGCGGGAGACGATCGACGCCCACCTCCGCGAGCACATCCCCGAGCTCACCTGAAGCGGCGGGGATGTCACACTCAACCGGTGGACCTGCAGCAACTTGAAGCGGTGATGGCCGATCTCGGCCAGCCCACCTACCGGACCGGACAGGTGTGGGAGTGGCTGGCCCGTGGGGCCGGGACCTGGGCCGAGATGACCAATCTGCCGGCCGGGCTGCGCGAAAAGCTGGAGGCACAACTGCCGATCTCCACCCTGAACGTGGACGCTTCGGCCCGGTCGGTCGACGGCACCGAGAAGGCACTCTTTCTGACCCACGATCAGCGTCCGGTCGAGGCGGTTCTGATGCGGTACCGGGACGGACGCCGTTCACTCTGCCTCTCCAGCCAGTCGGGCTGCCCGCTCACCTGCACCTTCTGCGCCACCGGCAAGATGAAGTTCGGCCGTAACCTGACCGAGTCCGAGATCCTCGACCAGGCACTCCACTTCCGCCGGATCGAACCGGTCAACCATGCCGTCTTCATGGGTATGGGTGAACCGATGATGAATCTCGACAACGTGCTTGCGGTCTGCGAGAGGCTGCCCGAGGTCGGGATCGCCAACTCGCACACCACGATCTCCACGGTCGGCTGGCTACCCGGAATCCAGCGAGTGACCCGGGAGGGCCCGGCGGTACGACTCGCGCTCTCGCTCCACGCCCCCAACGAGGAGCTCCGCTCCGAGATCATGCCGGTCAACGACCGTCACTCGATGACCGACGTGGTCGCCGCCTGCCGCGAGTGGCGCCACGTCCGCAAACGCAAGGTCTTCATCGAGTACCTGATGCTCGACCGTGTGAACGACACCGTCGAGCTCGCCCACGAACTCGCCGACCTGCTCCTGCCGAGAAACGATTTCAAGGTCAACCTGATCCCGTACAACCCGAGCGACACCGGCTACACCGGTTCACCCCGGGCAGCGATCAGCCGCTTTCGTGAAACCCTGGTCTCCCGCGGCATCCCGGCCACCGTGCGCCTCACAAGGGGGCGCGATATCGATGCGGCCTGTGGCCAACTCGCCGCCAAAGCCACCAGCCCCACGCTGGCGGCGTCAACGGACTGAAACGTCCGGCTCACGTACCACCCTGTACTATCCCCGGCCGTTTCAGCCCGAGTCCTTGGCAGCCCGTGGCTGGTGGCTTTGGGGTCGAGGCCAGCCCCACGCTGGCGGCGTCAACGGACTGAAACGGGATCAGGCCGGGGCGGCCTGCTTGTCCTCGTAACGCTTGCGGGCGTTGTCGAGGACCTCCATCGCCGCGTCCAGCGGGTACCAGCCGTCGACGTCCACGATCTTGCCCTCCGGCTGCTTGTAGACCGAGAAGAAGTGGGAGATCTCCTGCTGGAGCTGAGTGGCGAGGTCATCCATCGACCGGATGTAGTTCCAGTTCGGATCGGACGAAGGGACACAGAGGATCTTGTCGTCGAGCTCGCCGTCGTCGACCATTCGGAACAGGCCGATCGGGTAGGACGGGATGATGCAGCCGGGGAAGGTGGGCTCGGAGACACAGACCATTGCGTCAAGCGGGTCGCCGTCCTCGCCCAGGGTCTGTGGAACCATGCCGTAGTCGACCGGGTAGACCATCGAGGAGAAGAGAAAGCGGTCGAGCTTGATCGCGCCGAGTTCGTCGTCGTACTCGTACTTGTTGCGGCTCCCCTTGGGAACCTCGATCATGACGTTCAGGATGTCGGATTCGCTCATAGACGACAGATCCTACCCGCCCAGGACTGATCGTTTGCTTGCGGGCTCGACCGGCCGCCAGGGCTGATCCCAGCGGCAGACGCCCTCGACCAGACGTCCGGCCTCCTCCGGACCCCAGCTTCCCGGTTCGTAGACGGTCGGAACAGGGGGGTTTTTCAGCAACGGCTCCACGATTCGCCAGGTGGCCTTGATCGACTCGAACTCGGTGAACAGATCCACCCGCCGATTGAGGGCGTCGTCCAGCAGGCGCTCGTACGGTTCCGGGTCCTCACCCGGCTTCTTCTCGAAAAGCACCTCGAGATCGGCCGGCTCGAACTCTTCCCGTCCGGGTGTCTTGGCGAAGAACCGCATCAGGGCCCCGGGCTGGGGGCTGATCCGGATGACCATCGCATTGTGGTCCGGCGGTCCGTGGTTCGGGCCGACCCCGGTCAGCGGGGGCTTGCGGAACACGACCCGGATCTCGGTGTGCTTGATCGGCAGGTTCTTGCCGCTGCGGATGAAGAACGGCACCCCGGACCAGCGCCAGTTGTCGATCGCCAGTTCGAGTGCCGCGTAGGTCTCCGTCCTCGAATCCGGTTCGACCCCTGCCACATCGAGGTAGCCGTCGTACTGACCGAAGACGCAGCGGGTCGGGTCAACCGGCCGGATCGATTCGAACAGTGCCAGTTTCCGGGCCCGGATCGAGTCCGGCTGGTTCGGGCTGGGAGGCTCCATCGCGATCAGCGCCAACACCTGGAGCAGATGGTTCTGGATCACGTCCCGTACCGTGCCGACCCCGTCATAGAACGATCCCCGGTCCTCGACCCCGAAGTTCTCGGCCATGGTCATCTGCACGTAGGCGACGTGATCCCGGTTCCAGACCGGTTCGAGCAGGGTGTTGGCGAAGCGCAGGTAGATGATGTCCATCACCGGTTCCTTGCCCAGAAAGTGATCGATCCTCAGGATCTGGGACTCATCCAGCACCTGGGTGAGTTCGTTCTGGAGTTTGCGGGCCGAGGCGAGGTCGTGGCCGAACGGCTTCTCGATCACGACCGGCGCGTCGTTGACCAGCCCGGCTTGATCGAGACGGCGGATCACCCCGGAAAAGAGCGATGGCGGGATTTCCAGGTAAAAGAGCGGGCTGCCATCCCCGATCTCGGTCCGAAGTGACTCGTAGGTGGCGGGATCGTCAAAGTCACCGGAAACGAAACGCATCCGGCCGGCAAGCCGGTCGAACACATCGCCTTCGACCGGACCGGTATCGGCCTCGATCGACTCCCGGGCCCGCTGCCGCATCGTCTCGTGGCCCCAGTCCTGGTTGCGTCCGACCCCGACGATCCGGCAGTCGAGCCGCCCCCGTCGTTCCAGCCGGTAGAGCGCCGGGAAGGTCATCTTGCGGGCAAGGTCGCCGGTGATCCCGAAAATCACCATCGTGTCGATCTTCGAAGCGCTCATCGGACCAGCCTAACCCGAAGGGTCTGAAACCAGAAGGAAGTCCTCCCCGATGGGCACGTCTGCCGGTCCATCCACCGGTTTACGTGCCCACCGGGGAGGGGGTGTCTGTTTGGCGGACCCGGCGATCGCGTGATTCCGAAGGTCCCCGGCGTAGGATGGCTTCATGGAGATCGGGATTGTCGGACTTGGTCGGATGGGCGCCAACATCGCGCGACGGCTGATGCGGGACGGCCACCGCTGCGTCGTTTACGACGTGAACCCGGAGGCCGCCTCGGATCTGGCCGGCGAGGGGGCGGTGCCGGCCACGGATCTCACTGCCCTCGCGGCGGAGCTGACCCCGCCGCGGGCGGTCTGGGTGATGGTCCCGGCCGGCGAGATCACCGCCGGGACAGTCAGGGCCGTGGGGGCCGAGCTTGAGTCCGGCGACGTGGTGATCGACGGTGGCAACACCTACTACCGCGACAACATCCGTTTCGCCGAGGAGCTGGGCGAGCGCGGGATCGACCACCTCGACTGCGGCACCTCCGGCGGGGTTTTCGGGCTCGACCGCGGCTACTGTCTGATGATCGGCGGTCCGACCGCAGCCTACGAACGGCTTGAGCCGATCTTCGCCAGCCTGGCCCCCGGGGTCGGGGCGGCGGAACGCACCCCCGGCCGTGATGGTGATCCCGCTCCCGCCGAACAGGGCTATCTCCACTGTGGCGAGGTCGGCTCCGGGCATTTCGTGAAGATGGTCCACAACGGGATCGAGTACGGAATGATGGCGTCGCTGGCCGAGGGGCTGAACGTGCTGAAAGGCGCCGACGCCGGACTGGTCGAGCGGGAGGGTGACGCCGAGACCGCCCCGCTTTCCGACCCCCGCTTTTACCGCTACGAGCTCGATATCGACCAGATCGCCGAGGTCTGGCGTCGGGGCAGTGTGATCGGCTCCTGGCTGCTCGATCTGACCGCGGCCGCCCTGACCGAATCGCCCCGGCTCGAGGAGTTCTCCGGTCGGGTCTCCGATTCGGGAGAGGGTCGCTGGACCTCGATCGCCGCGATCGAGGAGGGGGTGCCGGCCCCGGTTCTCACCGCCGCTCTTTACGAACGATTCTCCTCACGGGAACTCGGCGATTTTGGCGACCGGGTGCTCTCGGCGATGCGCAAACAGTTCGGCGGACACGACGAGAAGCCGGCGGCCGGAGGCGACGGCCCGGCGTGAACGTGGTCTCCGTTTCCGACCCCGATACGGCTGCATCGGAAGCGGCCGCCCTGATCACGGCTGCCGGCCGAAAGGCGATCGCCGCGCGGGGGGAGTTCAGCCTGGCGATGAGTGGCGGCGCCACACCCTGGCGGATGCTGGAACTGCTTGCCGGAAGCGAGCTCGACTGGTCCCGAACGCTGCTTTTCCAGGCGGACGAGCGGATCGCCCCGTCGGGCAGCCCGGAGCGCAACCTGACTCACATGGTGCTCGCTCTCCCGTTTGCCCTCCAGGCGTCGATCCGCCCGATGCCGGTCGGGACCGACGATCCGGAGCGGGCGATGCGTCAGTACGGAGAGTCGCTGCCGGACCGGCTCGATCTGATTCACCTCGGGCTGGGGGCGGACGGCCACACCGCCTCCCTGATTCCGGGGGACCCGGTGCTCGAGATCCGGGACCGTCCGGTCGCGGCAACTGCAACGGTCTACGACGGTACCCGCCGGATGACCCTGACCTACCCGGCGATCAACAACGCCCGCGAGATTCTCTTCCTGGTCACCGGCGATGCCAAGCGGACCGCGCTTCGACGCCTGCTGGATGGTGACCGCGGGATCCCCGCGGCCCGGGTGAAGAACGAGCGGATCAGCGTGGTCGCCGATCATGCGGCAGCCGGAGATGGAGGATCGCGGTGAAGCTGCCCTTTGTTTCACGGGAGTTCGGGGCGGAGCGGTACGGGATGCCGATGATCCTGCTGCTGCTGTCGATGGTGGTGATCATGGCGACCCGGTCCGGCGGGACCGCCGCGGCGGTTGCGCTCACCCTGCAGGGTCTCGCCCTGCTCGCCACCTTCCGGGCGGCCGAGGTCTGGTCGCTGGCCCGCCTCTTCGTCTCGATCCTGATTGTGATTGCGATCGTGCTCGGCTGGACCCGGGCCTTCTTCGACGAAAGGATCGATCCGGCCGTGGTCCCGGTCGCAACGGTGATCCTGGTCCTGGTGGCGACCCCGGTGATCGTCTTCGGCATTGTCCGGCAGGCCCGGCGGGACGGCTCAATCACGGTTCACACCCTGTTCGGAACGGTCTGCATCTACCTGCTCGTCAGTCTCGGTTTCGCTTCCGCTTTCGCGGTGATCGGGCTCAAGTCCGGCACGCACTTCTTTGCCCAGGGCCCCGAGTGGGACTCGCTCCGGGACTGCCTCTACTTCAGCCTGACCACGATCACCACGGCCGGTCTCGGGGATCTCTCCCCGGCCACCAACCTCGGCCGCGCCCTGACCGCCAGCGAAGCCCTGTTCGGGCAGATCTACATCGTGACCGTGGTCGCCCTGGTGGTCGGCCGGGTTGGCCGGCGGCCGGTCAGGGACGATCCGGACGAGTGACCGAGGGCGAGGACGGGGTCGGCCGCTTCCCGGCCGGGGCCGCCTCCGGACGGGTCTGACCGGGGGAGACCACCGGAGTCTCCTTGAGGACGAGGAGGCTGGAGGCAATCGCTCCGACCACAAACAGGGCGGTCAGTGACATCCAGCCACCGAACTCCATCCCCTGTTGAGGCTTCCAGCCGCTTCTCGGTCCGGTGAGCAGCGCGGTCAGAACGACCACCATCACTACCGGCGAGGCGACCGCGAGGACCTGGCCGGACACGTCGTCACCTGCCACGAGCAGGGCAAGGATCCAGGTGGCCGCGCAGCCCAGCAGCCCGATCGGCCAGGCCGAACGTGGCTCGCGAGACCACCACCAGAGCGAGACCACCAGGGCCAACCCGCCGACCGCCGCCAGGAAGCCGGGCAACGGGGTTTCCCCGGCTGCGGCCGGCCCGTAGTCCGGGTTCAGCCAGACTCCGAGGCCGGCTGCCGGCGAGACTCCGCCCGCCAGGATCCCTCCGGGCACGTTGCCGGCAAAGGCGAGGGTGAGGATGCTCCCGACGGTCAGGATGCCGGGCAAAAGGACGGACCGGAAAACGGATTTCGCTGGCCTGGACGAGATCATCCTGTCCACCGCGACCAGAAACGCCAGCAGAAAGAGGGTCGCCGCAAGCTGCGTGAAGGCTGCTGCCGCATAGGCGGACACAACCAGATAGGGCAGGGCTACCAGGACCCCGGCCAGGGAGCGCTTCCAGCCGTCAAGTCGATCCACCGCCTCCCAGGCGGTCCAGGCGAAAACCAGCACGGTCGCCATCAGGAGTCCGGTGAAGACCGACGGTCCGAGGATCCCCACGCCACCGTCGATCCCGAGAATGACCACGTGGGAAGGAGCGCCCGCCGCTCCCAGGTCGAAGGACACGAAGACGCCGTCGGTGAGCCCCGGGACCCCCCAGTTGCCGGCGAAGAGGAACGGGAGGTTGAGCAGCAGGAAGACAACCCCGAGGGTCGTCAGCAGCCCGGGCGAAAGCTCCGGCCGTCCGATCCGGCCGGGGCGGCTGAGGATCGCCGCCGCGAGCACGGCCAGCGTGATCATCCCGAGCGCCAGAACCGACCGGTCGGGGGAGATCCGGGCCAGAATGGCCTCGAATCCGGCGATCACGGCGAACCCGGCGGCCGGTTCCAGACCGGTCCAGCGATCCTCCCCGGCGAGTCGGGTGGCCGCCCGCCCGACCAGGGCGGAGCCGGCCAGGATGACCAGGGCGGAAACCCAGCCGGTCAGCATCCGGCCTTACCCGGCCCGGTTTCGGATGGCGCGGTCAGTGGGCCTCGGCGGCGCGTTCCAGCACCGGGGTCAGGTCCTCGCCGCGCAGCGGGTCGCCGTGCCCGGCCAGCACCGTCTGCGGTTTCAGGGCAGCCAGTTTCAGGACGGACTCCTTGGCCTTGGCATGATCCCAGGCCCAGGCGGGGTGGGGAACCTCGGCCACGCCTTCGGGCAGCGGTTTCATCCGGGCCGAGTCGACCAGGTAGATCGTGTCGCTGACCAGGGCGACCCGGTCGGATTCACGCCACAGCCCGATCAGACCCGGGGCGTGCCCGGGGAAATGGATCACCTCGAAGCCGGCGACCCGGTCACCTTCGCTGACCGTGCCGGCCGGCTCGACCGGGCCACCGTCCCACCAGGTGAGCAGCAGCGGATAGAGCCACCGGATCGGGGCAACCTCGAGCTTCGAGAGGTGGGCGTACGGGCTGCGGTGTGCCGGTGAGCGGAGATCGTCCACCTCGTCGGGATGGCAGTAAACCGGGATCCCGGCGCGGGAGGCGGTGCCCCGGTGATCGGCATGGGCGTGACCCAGGACCAGCCGTTCGATCCCGCCGAACTCCGCCGCGACCCGTCGGTTGGCCCGGGCCATCGATTTGGTTCCGGCGTCGAACTGGACGATCTCCCCGTCCGGTCCCCGCAGGAAGTAGATGTTCATCGCCCGCTTGAGGTCACCCCGCATCAGCCAGACGCCATCGGCCACCTCTTCCAGGCCGGCAGGCGGGTTCTTCACGCTCACTTCAGCTTCCCTCCGGTTCTTCTACTCTGCCCGATGTGCCCGTCAACTGGAGAATCATGATGGTCGTGATCTGCCTCTTCCTGGTCGCCTCGGTGATTATCGGGGCGATTCGTCTCACGACCACCCCGGTCGAGATGTTCGGCTCCGAGTTTCAGGGCCTGCCGAAATCGCAGTTTCCCAGATAACCGGATGCAGGCCGGTCCGCCCGACCATCGTCTCGTGCAAGGCTGGGCTCCTGACCCGGCAGTAGTATCCGTCCTGCCCCCGAAGAACGGAGTTTCATGCCCCTGTTCAAGCGCATAGTCGTAGGTACCGACGGGTCGGATTCGGCCCGGGAGGCAGTTCGCCAGGCGGCGGAACTGGCTCGGCTTTCGAGTGCCGAGCTGATCGTCGTCAGTGCGTACGAGCCGGTGCCCCCGCGGCGGTCCGAGCTGGAGAGCCGGGGTGCCCCGGATGACGTTTCGCATGAGTTCGGCCCGCGTGAGGAGGTCAACTTCATCCTTGAGGCCGCATCCTCGATCGCTGCCGAATCCGGAGTCGAAGCGACCCTGCGTCCCCGGGACGGAGATCCGGCCGACGCGATCCTGACCGTTGCCGACGAGGTGGATGCCGATCTGATCGTGGTCGGAAACAGGGGCATGACCGGGGCCCGGCGCTTCCTGCTCGGTTCGGTGCCGAACAAGGTTTCGCATCACGCGCCCTGCTCGGTCCAGATCGCCCGGACTACCTGATCAGCCGGCCTTCACCGCGGGATTGACCGCCCGCCCGAGGTCGACGATCCCGGCTCCGTAGCCGGATGCCCGGTCACCCCTGGCCCAGGCCGGCAGCCGCGCGGTCCCGGTCAGCCTTCGGATCACCTGGGCCGGACCACGCTTCCCGGTCAATGACCTTGATGCGATGACCGCGGCCGCTGCACCGGCGACGTGGGCAGCGGCCATCGAGGTGCCGACCCAGCCCGACTCGATGCCGAACCAGTCGGGGATTCCGGCGATCATTCCCACCTGCATGATCGACCGGTTGCGGGCCTTGTACGGGCAGTCGGAGTAGCCACGCCCGCCACCGGGAGCAGCGAGGTCCACCTTGCTGCTGCGAAACGAGTAGGTGCCGACGCATCCGGCCTCGGTCGTGCCGCCGACCGAGATCACCCGGGGGGAGGTCGCCGGCAGTGAGGGGCAGTCCTGGGCGCTCCGGTTGCCGGACGAGCCCACCAGCACCGCGCCCTTCCGGTAGGCGTATCGGATGGCGCTTTCGAGCGCCGGAATTCTGGCTCCGCAGCCGAAGTTGAGTGACATCGTGATCACCCTGGCACCGTGGTCTGCCGCCCAGCGGATCCCGGCGATGATGTTCGCGGTGCTGCCATGACCGCCAGAGTCCATCACCCGAACCGGGAGGATCTTCGCCCGGTAGGCGATCCCGGTCATGCCCATGCGGTTGTTCGTTGTCTGGGCGATGGTCGAGGCGATGTGGGTGCCGTGGCCGTTGCGGTCCAGCGGCAGCCGGTTCTTCCGCACAAAGTCGTAGCCGGGCAGGAAGCGGTTCGGTGAAAGGTCCGGATCCCGGCGGAACCCCGGTTTCAGGTTGCGGTAGGCGATCCCGGTATCCAGCACCGCGATCCTGACTCCGGATGCCCCTGGACGACCGGCCTTTCGCAGGTGCTGCCACGCTCTGAGTACGTTCATGCCACCACGCGACCGTGGGCCGGTGGCGGCGGTTTTCGGATGGCAGAAGTTGCCGCACGGCAGGAAGTTCCACTGTCGTTCCATCCAGCCCCCGGCCCGTCCGCGTCGTCCCGGGTTCACGCCGGGATCGTCGGGCCTCCAGCCGGAAATCCGGGCGATGAAGTTCGGGGATGCATCCCGCACCGCCGACTTCTCCTCGAGCAGGTCGGCCACCCGTTCCGGATCGCTGGCCGGCGGGATTTCCAGGGTTTTCGGCTCGCTCTCCCCGGCGAGGGTGACCAGAACCTCGCCCCGGGCGTACTCGGCGCCACCCTCGGTCTGACCGACCCCGTGGGGCGCGGTCGCTTCGGTCACCGTCCCGGTGAGCCCTGTCGCGGTGCCATCGTCGGGCGAGACCGCGGCATTTGCCGCGCCGCCGGAGACAACTGCGAGGCTGCCGCAGGCCAGTGCCAGAAGCAGGGTGAGGGCAGGAATGATCTTGCGGGGGGTGACGTTGGTCAAGAGTCGAGGGGTGGAGGGAACATCGACCGGGCTTCGGTCCGGGGGTTGCCTCACCCCCATAACACCGGCTCCGGCCTGTGGTTGCTCTGTAAATTGGCTTGGTGAGCTCTGAAATGGCACCGGGCTTTGGCCAGGCCGACGACCTGGCGGCGATGGATCTGGCGATCGAGGCTGCCCGGGAGGCCGAGGGGCATGGTGATGTCCCGATCGGGGCGGTGATCTTTCGCGGGGGCGTCCCCCTCGCGGTGGCCGGTAACCGGCGGGAGGCCGATCGCGATCCGACCGCTCACGCCGAGATCCTGGCGATTCGCGAGGCAGCCCGGAAGCTCGGCGGATGGCGACTGCCCGAAACCACTCTGTACGTGACCCTGGAGCCCTGCCCGATGTGTGCCGGGGCGATCGTTCATGCCCGCATCCCCAGGGTTGTGATCGGGGCCCCGGATCCGAAAACGGGTGCCGCCGGGTCGGTAATGAATCTGCTTGACGACCCGGAACTGAACCATCGCCCCGAGGTGATCCCCGGTGTGCGCCGGGAAGAGTGCGCGGCCCTGCTGCGCACCTTCTTTGCCGCAAGGCGTTGACCCGGTTCAGGCGCCGGGGGCGTTCCGGCGGCGCGCGGATAGGCTCTTAGCGGAGAGGGTGGGATTCGAACCCACGAGGCGAGAGATCCCGCCCACGCGATTTCCAGTCGCGCTCCTTAAGCCGCTCGGACACCTCTCCGGGAGGGGAAATCCTACCCAAGGTCGCCGACCTGTGGCGTCCGCAACCTGCGAACCGGTGATGCGGCGGCGAAACCGTCCCGGGACGCGATTCCGGGGCCGGACTCCGGCAGACGAGCCCCGGCAGGGCGAACTTCAGGCGGAGGGGGTGGGATTCGAACCCACGGTACCCCGAAAGGCACAACAGTTTTCGAGACTGCCCGATTCAACCACTCTCGCACCCCTCCGGGGTGACCATGCAGGCTAACGATTTTGAGACGCACCGGACGTTTCGCCACCGGGTCTGACCCGGTGGTTGCCGTCCGGGCGACGAACCCATCCGCCGGAAGACCGGACGGGCGGCCCCGGCTCTGAACTTCATGTGAAGGCGGTTGGTCCGGACGTCGGCCGGTAGGCTCCGGATCATGAGCAACGATTCCGAGCAGTCCCCGTCATCACGCATCGGCGCCCTCGCCCAGGAGCTGATGGAACAGGTCGAGCGCGACACCCCCGGGGCCCGGCTGGATCAGCTCGTGATCTCGGCCGTCCTGAGTGAGGATGCCGGGATCGACGAACAGACGATGCACGTCCAGCTGGTCTCGGACTCGTCCGATCCGCTTTCCGTGGTCGGGTTGCTGACCGTGGCCCTGGATCTGGCCAAGGGTCAGCTGACCGGCGAGTAGGCCTTAGCCGTCAGCGCGAGTCGAGCGCTGAGGCTTCGGGCTGCTTGGGCGGCGAAGCCGGCGTGTCGGATCGGCGAAGCCGCGGGTGTGGCAGTCGGGAGGGCGGGCTGGTGGCCCGTTCGAGCGGCTGCCGCGCCCCCGGCGAGTCGAGACGGTGCGCCCGCGAGTCGCCCACGCAGTCCGGAGTCTCAGCGCGAGTAATGCTCGACGATCAGGCGCTCCTCGATCGGAGCGGCGATGTCGCTGCGGTCGGGCAGGCGGTTGACCGTGCCCTTCAGTCCGTCGTGGTCGGCCAGAAGCCAGGCTGCGGTGGGACCGGCCGAGTCGGTTGACTGCCGGGCCATCGGTTCGATCGCGGAACCTTCCTTGACCGCAACCACGTCTCCGGCCTCGACCGAGTAGGAGGGGCGGTCGAGCCGCTTGCCGTTCACCTGGATGTGCTGGTGGACGACGAACTGGCGGGCCTGGGCGCGGGTGCTGGCCAGGCCGAGCCGGTAGACCACGTTGTCGAGACGGCGTTCGAGGTGGCGCATCAGGTTCTCGCCGGCCATCCCGTCTTCCCGGTTGGCCCGGTCGAAAAGCTTCTCGAACTGCTTCTCGCGCAGGCCGTACATCGACTTCGCCCGCTGCTTGGCCCGCATCCGGACCGAGAACTCGGAGGCACGACGGCGGCCACGGCCGTGCTGGCCGGGCGGGTAGGGCCGACGCTCCATGGCGCTCTTGCCGCCGAGGGCACGTTCGCCCTTCAGTCCGAGGTCGACGCCTTCGCGGCGCGAGAGTTTCTCTTTTGGTCCTGTGTATCTACCCATAGTGCGACCGGAGACAGTACCGGATCCGCCCCGGCAGCGTATATTCGGAGGTGAGGCCGCCCGGGCCTGAACCACCGACCTGCGGAAGGGAGCCGAACTCGACATGGAGTCACTCAGGGGTCGTCTGCTGATCGCCTCCCCCGGCCTGTTCGATTACTTCCGGCGATCCGTGGTCCTGGTGGTCGAACACACGCCGGACGGCGCCTTCGGGGTCGTCCTCAACCGCAGGGCCGACCACCAGGTGGCCGAACTGGTTCCGGAACTCGGCCCGTTGGTCGAACGAGACGCGCCACTCTGGCTGGGCGGGCCGGTGGCCGAGGACTCGATCGTGGTGCTGGGCGAGTTCGAACAGCCCGAGGACGCCGCCGGGCGGATCGGCCAGGGTGTCGGGCTGGTCGACCCGGAGAGCGACTCCGAGCTGCTCCGGGCCCGGGTCTTTGTCGGGCACGCCGGATGGGGCCCCGGCCAGCTCGACGAGGAGATCGAACGCGATTCCTGGATCGTCACCGAGTTCGGTGCCGACGACGTCTTCGCAGCAGGTGACCTCTGGGCGGAGGTCCTGCGCCGCCTCGGCGGTGACATGAAGCTGCTGGCGACCATGCCGGACGACCCCTCACTGAACTGACGGTCTCGCGGCGGGGCTGTCCGGAGCCGGGGCCTGCCGCTGCCGTAGGCTCTGGCCATGTCCTCCGCTCCAGACCAGACCGATCGTTCACTCGCGTTCGGTGATCTCGACCCGGACCCGATCGTCCAGTTCGAGCACTGGTTCGGGGAGGCGGCGGCAGTCAGCAAGGTGCCGGAAGCGACCGAAGCGATGACGGTGGCCACGGTCGACGAGTCGGGGATGCCCGACGCCCGGATGGTGCTGCTCAAGGCGGTCGGTTCGGACGGGTTTCGCTTCTTCACCAACTACGACGGGGTCAAGGCGACCCAGCTGGCCGCCAATCCGGCTGCCGCCCTGGTCTTTCACTGGCCGATTCTGAATCGCCAGGTTCGGGTGCGGGGAACGGTCAGCCGGCTTTCTCCCGCCGACTCGGATGCCTACTTCGCAACCCGCGCCCGGTCCAGTCAGCTCGGGGCCTGGGCCTCCCCCCAGAGTCGTGAGCTGGACCCGGATCGGGACTCGCTCGACCGGCTCTCGGATCAGGCCGAGGCCCGGTTTGCCGACCTGGATCCGATCCCGCGCCCGGAGTCATGGGGCGGCTACCTGGTCACGCCCGACGTGATCGAGTTCTGGCAGGGTCGCCGGGCCCGTCTGCACGACCGATTCACCTATCGGCGGTCCGGTGATTCCTGGACGGTTACCCGCCTGGCCCCCTGATCTCACTCGACCGGCAGCAGTCCGAACACAACTTTCAGGGTCGGACCGCACCTTTCCGCCAGAGCGGCGGTTCTACGGGGAGGAGGCCGGGTACTCGGCCGTTTCTGTAGGATCGCCCCGCCCCGAAGGTCTCGAGGGGGAACAAATTTCTAGCCAGGGAGTCAGCCTGATGCATCCGAAGCAGTTCCGGAAACTACTTGTCGCCATGATCGCGGCGGTCACGATCGCTTTCGTCGGCACCTCGATCTCGGCCACGGCCGGAGCGGCACCCGCCGAGTCCGGCGCCACGATCAGCCTCACTGCCAAGACCAAGAAGAGGCTGACCGCCAAGGCCAAGAAGCAGGCCAGGGCCAAGGCGAAGAAGGTCTGCAAGCGGAAGCGGGGCAAGGCGAAGAGGACCTGCATCCGGGTCAGGACGAAGAAGCTTCAGAAGAGGATCTTCCGGAGTCTTGTCCGCCAGCTCCCCGGCAAGCCCGCCCCGAAGGCCAAGGGCAGGGCCGCCTTCATCGCGAAGGGCTCGGTTGGCGACGCCTACGTCACCGGTGCCGCCGAGGGTGACCTGCTGCTGCTGGTCAACGCGGACGACCGGATCATCCGGTCCGGCAAGGCCGATTCCTACGGCTCCAGGGTTTTCTTTGACGTGAAGCCCGACGCCGGTTACACGGTTCGGGCCAGGAAGGGCGGCAAGGTCCTCGGCACCACGCGCTTCAGCGTCCTGAAGCCGGATGCCAACCCGCCCCAGTCGTTCTACCGGAACGCAGACCACAGGCTGAATCCGGGTCTCAACTTCGTCAAGATGCGCGACGGAGTCGAGCTGGCGATGAACGTGAAGATCCCGGCCGGCCCTGCCCCGGCAGGTGGCTGGCCCGTGGTGATCGAGCACTCCGGCTACGGCACCGCGGCGCCGCACGATCTGCTCAATTCGATTCTCGGCGGTGGCGGCGATCCGCTGGCCCCCGACACCTCGACCGCGGTCGGGGCACTGATTGCCCCGCAGATGAAGTTCGCTTCGATCGCGGTTCAGATGCGCGGCACCGGCTGCTCCGGCGGCAACTTTGACCTGTTTGGTCTGCCGACCACCTACGACGGCTACGACATGGTCGAGACCGCTGCCAACCAGAGCTGGTCCTCGGGCAAGGTCGGCATGGCCGGAATCTCCTACTCGGGCATCAGCCAGCTCTTTGCGGCCGGCACCAGGCCTCCGCATCTGGCGGCGATCACCCCGATGTCGCCGACCACCGATCTCTACTCCGGCACCGGCTACCCGGGCGGCATCTTCAACCAGGGCTTCGCCCTCGGTTGGCTGACCGACCGGGTCCACGATGCCGAGCCGGCCCCCGAAGGTGGCCAGCACTGGGCGAGGGTGATGAGCACCACCGGTGATCCCCTGGTCGCCGAACCGCTCCGGACCGAGCAGAAGAACAAGTGCCTCAACAACCAGAGGCTCCGGCTTCAGACCCGGAACATCTTCAAGCTGATTCAGCAGAACCCGTACCGCACGCCGAGCCTGTTCAACCCCCGGACCCCCGGAGACTGGCTGGCGAAGAGCAAGGTCCCGACCTTCTTCGTCGGTTCCTTCCAGGACGAGCAGACCGGCGGTCAGTTCGCCAATGCGCTCGGTGCCCTGAAGAAGAACCCGAACGTCTGGATGGTCCTGCAGAACGGCGTTCACGTGGACTCGCTCGGCCCGAGCGTGATCACCAGCTGGGGTGACTTCCTCAACCTGTTCGTCGCTGACCGCATCCCGCAGATGCCGGGGCTGCTGGTCGCGATGAGCGGGACGCTGTACGGCCAGCTCGCCGACGCGCCGTCGCTTTCGATTCAGGATTCGGCGTACAAGAACTACACGAGTGTCGCCAAGGCGAAGGCCGACTTCAAGGCGAACACGCCACGGCTTCGTCTGCTGATGGACAACGGTGCGGCCACGGTCCAGGGTCCGGGCGACCCGAATCCGGGCCAGCCGGCTCCCGGCGGCATCGGTGCCAAGTGGCAACTCGGTCTGAAGGACTGGCCGGTGCCGGGCACCAAGGCCACGACCTACTACCTCGGCGACAACGGCGCGCTCGCTTCCGGCAAGCCCGCCGCTTCGACCGAGCAGTACACCGCCGACCCGGCGGCCCGGCCGAAGCAGACCCTGCCCGGTTCGGGTGACGCCGACGCCTGGAAGGCGCAGCCGCCCTACAACTGGACTCCGGTCGCGACCGGCAAGGGCCTCGGTTTCGTCAGTCAGGCGTTCACCGAGAACACCCTGATCGCCGGTCCGTCGAGTCTCGACCTCCAGCTGAAGTCGACCAAGGCCGACACCGACGTCCAGGTGGCGATCACCGAGGTCCGGCCGGACGGCAACGAGACCTACATCCAGAGCGGCTGGCTCCGGGCTTCTCACCGGAAGCTGGATCCGAAGCGGTCCACCGCTCTGGAACCGACGCCGACCCACCTGAAGCAGGACGGAGCGAAGCTCCCGGCCGGCAAGTTCAGCGAGGTCCGGGTGCCGATCTTCCCGGTCGCGCACATGTTCCGGGCCGGTTCGAAGATCCGGGTGACGATCACCGCCACCGGTGGTGACCGTCCGCGCTGGGACTTCGACACGGTCGATGACGGCACCGCGGTGAACACGATCCAGCTCGGTGGCGCCAAGCCCTCGAAGCTGGTCCTGCCGATCGTTCCGAAGTCGGTCTGGAACCCGGGTGGCAGTGTCACCGTGCCGGCGCTGCCCAGCGCGACCGCGCTGCGCGGTGAGCCGAACCGGACCTACGAGACAGCCTCGAACGGCGGCTGAGAACCGGCGTCCGACGGGCGCCACCGGTTCCGGTGAGACCCCGGATTCCCGCAACAGGTGCGGGAATCCGGGGTTTTCTCTTTTTCGCCGGTCGCCGATGGCCTCGCCGGGCGGGTCATGCATGTGAGCTTTCGGTCCCGCCATCGGCTCGCCGCATCCCGAGTCTCCCGTTACCCTGTCTCTTTCGGATGATTTTCCGTCGACTGATTCCCCTCCTCGCCCTGGCCCTGATTTCGGCCGGGCTTCTGTCCCCTGCCGGTGCATCCGGTGCGCTCTCGGTGCCTCAGCCCGATCCGCCGAATGTCAAGGAGCCGGTCAACAAGGGGCAGGTCAAGCGGGCAACCCGTCGGGCTCTCTGGATTGCCCGCCAGCAGCTCGGCCTCGCGGTGAGCGAGCGTCGGGGCGACAACGTTCCGCGTTATCGCAACGGCAAGGGGCGAATCGCCCCGTTCTCGATCTCGGACCAGTGGTGCGTGGCCTTCGGCACCTGGGTCTGGAACCGGGTCGGTTTCCGTGACTATCTCGGAGCCAGGTACATCTGGAAGTCCCACGATGGAACCCGGGTGGCGATCCAGGTGACCGACATGTCGCTCTGGGCCAAACGCACCGGACACTGGTCCGCCCGGGCCAAACCGGGTTACCTCGTGGCCTACGACTTCAGCCACATTGGCCTGGTAACCGGGGCCAACCGTCGGGGGCAGGCGGTCTGGGCGATCGAGGGCAACAAGGGCAACCGGGTCCGCAGGGTCCGGGTGCCGATGGCCAACGTCACCGGGTACATCAGCCCGGTTCGGCTCTCGAAGCAGCAGATCGTCAACGCCATCGCCAATCCGGACATGGTCGTCCCCGAGCCGATCGCGGAAGACCCGGAAACCTTTGCGCGCAGCCCGGAGATGATGCCCGAGACTGTCCTTCCGGACATCGGTTCCCTCCCGGAAACCCCGGGAGACCGCGGCCCCTCTACCGGCCGGCCCTGAGCCGAGCTGGGTCAGGGAAACTCAGGCCGCTGGCTTCAGGGGGACCCGTGAAGCCTCGATCGAGAATCCAGCCCGCCCCAGGGTCTCTTCGCAGAGGGGGAGCCGCTCGAGCGCCCGTGGTTCTACCTTGATCGCACCGCCACCGTGGCTCTTGCCGACACCGACGAAACGCTCGGTCGTCGCCGAGGCATTCAGCACCTCCCAGAGTTGACCGGTGGAAAACCGTACGTCGCCTTCAGTGGCGGGGATTCGAACCAGCGACCTCTCGCAGGCGAAGCGACTTGGTCCAAACGGATGATAGAACGTGGTCCAAATGGATGGTAGAGTCTGGTCCTCATGGATGAAAGAGGGAAAGACCGTTACCGGAGAAGGCTGATCGATCCCCTTCTCGACGAACTTGCGTCCCAGTTGTCCGGGCTGATGATCGTCGGACCGCGGGGGGCGGGCAAGACCACCACGGCCGAACGAAGGGCAAACACGGTGGTCCATCTCGACCGGAAAGTCGAGTCGGCCGCATTCAGGGCGGACCCGGATGTCGCCTTGAAGGGGCTGAAGGAGCCCATCCTGCTGGATGAGTGGCAGGCGGTGCCGGAGGTCTTCGCCGCCGCGAGGCGAGCGATCGACCGCCAAGCCTCGCCCAGCCGCTTCTATCTCACCGGGTCGGTGATGGCCGAGTACCGCTTCGACGTGTATCCGGGCACCGGCCGCATCCAGCGGCTGGCGCTGTATCCAATGACAGTTCGTGAACTCGAGGGACGGGTGGAAGGAGACACCTTCCTTGACCGGATCGCCCGGGGTCACCCGATTTCACTACCTGCACACATTCCGGACCTGCGTGGGTATATCGACCTCGCGCTGGCCAGCGGCTACCCGGTTCCCGCCATGCATCTAACGGGCCGCTCCCACGAAACCTGGCTTGAGGACTACGTCGAGTCGCTAATAAACAGGGATCTCGAACAGTTCGGTGCCGAAGGACCGGGCCGTCGTCGTGACCTGGAAAAAGTGAGGAAGTATTTCGAGGCCTCGGCTCTCAATACCGCCGGGGTCATTGACCAGAGCCGTATTCACCAGGCGGCGTCGGTATCCAAACAGACCGGAGGATCCTATGAGCAGCTGCTTTCCCGCCTGATGGTGATCGACCAGGTGCCGGGGTGGCGTTCCAACCGGCTCAAACGCCTGACCAGCCAACCGAAGCGATACCTGATCGATCCGAGCCTGGCCGGGGCCTTGCTCCGGCTCGATGCCGGCGCGGTGTTGGCTGATGGAGACATGCTCGGCAGGATCCTGGATACGTTCGTGATGGCGCAGCTGCGCCCGGAAACTGCCATTTCACGGTTTCGTCCACGGATCTACCACCTGCGTACCAAAGGTGGTCGTCAGGAGATCGACCTGCTGGTCGAACTGGCCGGTCAGAAGTTGATCGGGATCGAGGTCAAGGCCAGCGCCGCGCCCGATCGATCAGACGCCCGCCACCTCGCCTGGCTGAGAGATCAGGTCGGCGACCGGTTCATTGCCGGAGTCGTGCTTCACACCGGACCGCGGACCTACCAGCTCGATGAGAAGATCATGGCTGCCCCGATCGCCGGTCTCTGGGGCTGATGGGCACGGCTGGTTTCGAACCAGCGACCTCTCGCGTGTGAAGCGAGCGCTCTCCCGCTGAGCTACGCGCCCGGGAACAGGGTCCAATCATAGATGGGCGGCAGGGTTGGTGGCTCGACGTGAAGCGGCAGTTCGGCGGCGGCTCTCAGGCCACCAGGCTGGTCTCGGCGGCCCGGTCGGTTTCGGGGACCAGGGGCTGTGAGACCCGGGAGTCGGTCCAGTGGGCGATCCAGTCGAGCGTGTCCTCGGGGCACTCCGCCTGGGGATGGTGGCCGATCTCATCGAGGATCGTCTCATCGGCCTGGGGAAAGACCCGACGGACCCCTTTCATGGTCCGGCCGGCCGGGACCAGCCGGTCACGATCCCCGATCAGGGCCGCCACCGGGCCACGGTAGGGGATCTCCTCGAACGGCTTTCGCGAGTGCCGGCGGAGGATGTTCATGCCCTGGCGGATCCCCGGGACCATCGTGATCCGACCCGCAACCAGCCGTTCCAGCAGCGGGTCGGAGAGATCCTGGGCGTGGGTGAAGAGCCGCCGATAGACCTCACGGACAACCGGTCGGAACTGCATCGCTCCGGGGGCGGTTCGACCGAGCAGGAACTCGACCTCTGGACGCCCGAGGAACTGGGCCAGCGGTACCGGTCCAAAACCGGCCGGGGCGATCAGCAGGAGGCCGCTCGTCAGTTCCGGGCGCCCGCCGGCAACCACGCTGGCCACCGCCCCGCCGAGTGAATGCCCGAGCAGGAAGCAGTTGCCGATGTCCAGTTTCTTCAGGGCCCACTGAAAGAGCTTGCGCCACTCCTCGAGGTCATATCCGGCCGGAGTGCTCTCGCCGAACCCGGGCAGATCGAAGGCGACTGTGGGCCGTGAGATTGAGCGGGCGAACGGATCCCAGCCGGCCGCGCTGTCCATCAGCCCGTGCAACATCACGACCGGGCGGCCGCGACCGGAGGTTCTTCTCATCCCCAGTCGGCTGCGCCCCAGAACAAGCTCTTCCTGAACCGGATCGGTCATCCCCCGGGGATTCTTCCGCAACCGTCACCCGGAAAACCGGCCCTAAAGGGTTCGTTTCAGGAACTCGACCTGATCGGCCACGATGTGGTCGAACCGGGGTGGCGTGTACACATCGAAATGCCCGCACTCATAGCGCTTCAACTCGCCGCGAGGCGCTCTGGATGCGGCCCGGATAGCCGGAGCCGGCGGGGTGTCGATGTCACGCTCGCCGATCTGGACCAACAGTGGACATCCGATCCGGTCCGCCTTGCGACCGGGGCGCCAGCTGAGGATCTCGAGCACCACCGAGGCGGACACCCGGTTCTGGTGCCGGGAGCCGGGTGGAGTGATCGACTCGAAGCCCGGCAGGGCGTCCTCGCTGGACATCGCCGCCAGCGATCCTGGTGGGCCTGCGGCCGGAACCATCACCCTCGGGCGGCCCAGGCGGGCGGTCAGCATGTCCTTGATCGACTTGGCACTGAGCCTTGCCGCTGCAAGCGGCGGGGTGGAGCCAAGCAGGGAGAGGCCATCCGAGAACGGAACCTGGACGATCGCACAGGCGATCCCGGGATCTGCGGCCGCGGTCTCGAAGGTCAGTCCCCCGCCGAGCGATGAGCCCCAGAGCGCGACCCGTTTCGGGTCGATCCGTTCGTGGCCTCGGGCGAAGGCCAGGGCCGAGGCGACATCCTCGAGTTCACGCTTGATCGACAGCACCTGTCGCTGGTCGCCCCCGCTGTCCCCGAAGCCCCGGTAGTCGAAGGTCAACGCCGCGAATCCCTCCGCCGCGAAGCGCTCCGCGAAGGGTCGCAGACCGTCCTCCCGGGTCGCGGTGAAACCGTGGGCGAGGACCACGGCGGGAACCCGGTCCGGACCTTCCTCTGGCAGGAAGAGGTTGGCGACAAGGCGATCGCCGCCGCTGTCGAAATGAACCTCGGAGACGGTTGTCATGGGCCCACCCTACCGTCAGTCGTCGCGGTGACCGTCGTCGATCACGCCAGCCGGTAGGATCCCCGGTGGACCGTGCTAGGCGGGGAGTCAGCGGTGCCCTGTCACTTGCAATCCGCTTTAGCAAGGCCGAATGCCGTACCGAGGGGCTGGCCACCGGGGCCGGTACACCGAGGGAGGTGTTGACGGTCAGGTCCCGCGCGACGCAAGCCCGTGAACCAGGTCAGGTCCGGAAGGAAGCAGCCTTAAGCGGAAACTACGGGTGCCGCGGGGAAGCCTTGCCCGAGCCGAACTCGATGGATACGCCCGGTGACTTCGTTTCGAAGGCGGTTGCACGGTCCATTTTTCCTTTCGTTTGAATCTGGCCGCAGGTGTAACAATCGCTTCATGAGCGATGAGCGAATCTGGAAGGTCTATCTGGCCGGCGAGATCCATTCCGACTGGCGTGAGCGTCTCAAGGGAGCCTGTTCGGGGCTGCCCGTCCGGTTCACGGCGCCGGTCACCGACCATCCGGCCTCCGATGCGGCCGGCACCGGAACTCTCGGTCCGGAGCAGGAGAAGTTCTGGGCCGACCACAAGGGAGCCGGGGTCAACTCGATCCGCACCCAGACCGCGATCGGGGAAGCGGACCTGGTCGTGGTCCGTTTCGGGGACAGGTACCGTCAGTGGAACGCGGCCTTCGACGCCGGCTACGCGACCGGGATCGGCAAGCCGGTCGTCACCCTCCACGACGAAGAGTTCGACCACGCCCTGAAGGAGATCGACGCGGCCGCCCGGGGCACCGCCCGCACCCCGGAACAGGTCGCGGCGGTCCTCCGCTACGTGATCGACGGAGTGCTGCCGGGCTGACCCGGGGCTGACGGACCGGAGTCCGTCCTCGCGAGCCAGAGGTACCTGCACGTACCGATCGCTTGAATCAGATTTCGCCCCGCCGGGACGGGTCGAGCGTACGGGAGGTCCCGGGTCGATGACGAAAGTCGACGATCCGGGGTCTCCCGTCGCATTTGCGCCGGGCAGGCGTGGGGTGCCGGTCAGGGCCGATCGGCCCGGCAGTTCGAGTAGAGCACCCAGGAACGGTTCCTCGCCACCTTCCGGAACCCTGGTGGTGGCTTGGTCACAGCCCGGCCCGGTTCGCCCGGGTCGAGGATGAAGTTGTGGAGGGTGAAGGACCGGGCCGGCGCCAGGAAGAACCCTTCCTCCGGCTGCTTCCCGGTGGCCGCGATCGAAACCACCCGGGACGGCCTGATGTCGAGCCAGAAGGCGAGCCGCGGCACCGCCCGGTGGTTCGGGACCGAGATCGGCAGGCAGCTCTCGACCGGCTCGCGAAGGGGCAGCCCCGTTTCGGAAGAGACGATGTCGCTGCGAGGCTCGAATGCTCCCTTGTTGACCAGCGCCTCGAGGTCGCGTTCGACCAGGCTCTGGCTGGAGAGGTCGCGGTCAACCGTTCGCAGCAGATCGATCTGGTTCGGCAGCCAGGCAAGATAGAGCAAGACGACCACGACGGCCGTCCCGATCCAGCCCCGGCGCCACGGATCCCCGCCCGGTAGCAGCCGCCACCCGAGCAGAGCGGCAGCCACGAAAATCGCCAGGACCGAAGCCCCGAGCAGGGTGTAGCGGGCGATGATCGCCAGCCCCGCGGCCCCGAGCAGGGCGAAGGCGAGGCCGGCCAGGAGTGCGGCAACCAGGAGCAACGCCCCGCGCCGTGGCATCCGGGCCATAACCAGCACGATGCCGGCCAGCGCCCCGATCATTCCCGGCCACTGAAGGACCTCGCCGAGCCGACGCGGCCCGTAAAGAAATACGTCGATCGGCCCGGTGTCCCGCTCCAGGGTCTCCACGTTTGAACGGGTGCCGGTGAACGACTGCAGGGCATTGCCGGCCGTGATCAGATCAAAGGTCAGCCAGGCCACCGGTGCGGCGATCGCCAGCAGGAGGAGGCCGCCGGCCTCGGACCCCCCGAGCCCGTCCCGCAGACGGATTCCGGGGATCCTGCTGCCGGTCCGCGGGGGGAACTCAAAGCAGATCCAGAGCAGATAGACGCCGGAGAAAAGCCAGGCTTCGGGTCGCAGCAGCCCCGCCGGGATCAGCAACGCCAGCACCGGCCATCCGGCCCGGGGTTTCCGCGCCTCGATCAGCAATGCCGCCAGACAGAGCACCAGGAACGGGATGTCGATGTAAGCCCGGATCCCGTTGCTGAGAACCGGAGCGGCGGTCATCACAAGGACGGTGGCGATGAGCCCGACCCAGAGGTCGAAGAAGTGTCGTCCGAGCTCGAACACGACCCAGGCGAGGAGCCCGAGGCTCACGTAGGCGAGGATCACCGTGACCGTGATCGCCCCGTCACCCAGCGGCGTGGTGACGATCCCGAGGAGGTCGTAGAGCGGATGCGGGGTCGGGACCAGCGGCGGGGCGTAGTCGGGTGCCTGACCGAGTGCGATCTCCTTGCCCCAGAGCAGGTAGTAGATCGTGTCGTAGTTGGGGAAACCGGTGGGGAAGAGCAACAGCAGGACGGCTGAGGTCGCCACCACGAACAGCAGCGGCGTCCCCCATCTCCGGGCTGCTTCGGACTGTGGCACGCTGCGAATTGTTGCGCAAAGGCGCTCCACCCGGCCTGCGGATGATGTCTCCGGGGGAACGGTTCCGGCCCGGACCGACGGGAAGGGTTGAAAACTCCGTCGGCACCTGTACAATCGGTTCCACAACCGGGTTGTTGACGTTCCCGCATTTTTCGGACGGGGCGCTTCAATCCCTTATCGCAGGAGGTGGTCCCGCAGGGATCCCGCCACTTTTCCAATTCGGGAACCAGATCTCACCGGGCCGAGGCCCGGCAGGGAGCCCATCCGGAATGTCCAGGCCGGATGGGACCACCGCGAGAGAACCCCGGGGCGAAACCGCTCGGTTTCGCCCCGGGGTTCGTCATTTCGGGCGGCCGGGTCTCCGCCCGGACAACGACTGACAGCCGCAGACTGACCAGCCGGTCGGGGCGAATACACTTGACCCTTCACCGATGAGCCAGGAAGCCTCCCTCTATCGCCGCCACCGTCCCCGGTCCTTCGACCAGGTGGTCGGCCAGCAGCATGTCGTGCGCACGCTGTCGAACGCGATCAGCCAGGACAAGGTCCACCACGCCTATCTCTTCGTCGGCTCGCGGGGAACCGGCAAGACCTCCATGGCGAAGATTCTCGCGGCCTCGCTCAACTGCGTGGATGGCCCCACCCTGACTCCGTGCGGTCGGTGCGAATCCTGCCGTTCGATCGCGGCCGGCACCTCGGTTGACGTGATCGAGATGGACGCCGCCTCGAACCGTTCGGTGGATGACATCCGGGCACTGCGTGACCGAGTGGCCTTCGCGCCCGCCGCCGGCCACTGGAAGGTCTACATCCTCGACGAGGCCCACATGCTGACCAAGGAGGCCTGGAACGCCTTCCTCAAGACGCTTGAGGAACCCCCGCCGAACACCGTCTTCATCCTGGCGACCACGGAAGCCCACAAGGTCATGCCGACCATCGCCGACCGTTGCCAGCGGTTCGACTTCCAACGCCCCTCGGTGGAGCAGCTCGCTGAAGTGATCGACCGGGTGGCCGGCGCCGAGCAGATCAGGATCGAGCCGCCGGCAGTCTCGATGGTTGCCCGGGCCGCATCCGGTTCATTTCGGGATGCGCTCGGCACGCTCGACCAGCTGGTTGCATTTACCGGTCCCGAGGTGAATCTTGATTCGGTGCTGGACCTGCTGGGGGCGGCCGACGCCGAGGTCCTTTTCGGGGTGATCGACGCGGTTGCCGCCGAGGATCCCGCGGCCGTCCTCGAAACGGTCGAGCGGGTCGCCCGTTCCGGACAGGATCCGGTCCGATTCGCCCGGGATCTGCTTGGCCACCTGAGGGTTCTGCTGGTCACCCAGGTGACCGGCGAGATCCCGGAAGCCTTCGCGGTCACCGCTGCCGATGCCGTTCGGCTGCGAGGCCAGGCGACCGCGCTCGGCCCGGCCAACCTGATCAGGACGATCGACGAACTGGCTGCCGCCCTGGCCGCGGTCCGCGAAGGCGACGAGGCTCGCCTGGCGATCGAGGTGGCCCTGCTCAAGGCTGCCCGCCCCGACCACGACCCGTCCACCGAGGGAATCATGCGGCGTCTCGAACGGCTGGAACGGAGCGATGGAGCGGAGCCCGCTGCTGCCGGCGACGGTGACCCGGGTTCACCCGGAGTTTCGCCCAACCCGCCCGCAGAGCCCACCCCGAAAACCGGGGACGTCGACCCGAGGGCGGAAGCGGGGGATGCGGAAGGTCCCGGCGGGACTCCGGGCGAGAACCAGTCGGCGAAGGCAGCCGGGCTCGATGGCCGGCCGCCGGCACGCCCCCCGACCCCGGACCAGCCGGCACCCGGACCCGAACCTGTGGAGGACGATCCGTTTGATCTGGAGCGACTGATCCGGATCTGGCCGGCGGTGCTCGATGCCCTCGGGGCATCGGCCCCCGGTCCGGTTGCCTCCTACTTTGAGGGAACTCGCCCGGTCAGTGCCGGTGACGGCCGGATCGAGGTCGGATTCCCGGCCGAAGCGGCATTTAATCGACGCAATGCAGACAAGCCGGAGCGGCGGCAGAAACTGGTCGAAGCGGTTCGCGCAGTGGTCGGGGCCGACGCCAAACTCACGTTCATCACACTTGACGGCGGGTCGGCTTCCCCGCCCGCGGCCGTCGAAGACCGGCTGACCGAGGAGGAACTGGTCGCCCGGGTCAAATCCGAGTTCAACGCAGAGGAGGTCATCTGATGGCACGAAAGGGACCGGGCGGCATGCCCGGCGGGATGAACATGAACGCGATCCTGAAGCAGGCGCAGGAGATGCAGAGTCAGATGCTCGCGGCTCAGGAGGCGCTCAAGGATGAAGAGGTCGAGGCCAGCGCCGGCGGTGGCATGGTCAAGGTCAGGATCTCGGGTGAACTCGAGATCCGGGAGATCACGATCGATCCCGATGCGGTCGATCCGGAAGATGTCGAAATGCTTTCCGACATGGTCCAGGCGGCCGTCAATGAGGCGATCCGTTCGGCCCAGCAGTTGGCCGAGTCGAAGATGCCCCAGATGCCGAACATGCCCGGACTTCCCGGAATGTAGACGGGTCACGATCCGCCCGGACAGCATCGGATGAGTGACGGACCTGCCCCGCTGGCCCGCCTGACGGCGGAGCTCTCCCGGCTTCCCGGGATCGGTCGGCGAACCGCACAACGGCTCGCATTCCACCTGCTCCGCACCGATGAATCCGAGGCCCGGGAGCTGGCCCGGGCGATCGTCGAGGTGCGCGAGAAGGTGGGCCTCTGCGAGGTCTGTTTCAACCTGGCGGAGGGCCCCCGGTGCCGGATCTGCGAAGACCCGAACCGGGATCCCGGTCTGATCTGCGTGGTCGAGGAGCCGGCCGATGTGATTCCGCTCGAACGCACCCACGAGTTCCGGGGGCTCTACCACGTCCTGGGCGGGGCACTGTCACCGCTCGACGGGGTAGACCCGGAGGACCTGAAGATCGCCGAACTGGTCGATCGGGTTGACCGGGGTGAGGTCAGTGAAGTGATTCTCGCGACCAACCCGACCACCACCGGGGAGGCGACCGCCTCCCACATCGCCGGTCTGCTCGGGGACCGGACCCGGGTCACCCGGCTGGCAGCCGGTCTCCCGGTCGGCGCCGATCTCGAGCACACCGACGAGGTCACCCTGGGGCGGGCGATGAAGGGACGTCAGGAACTCCAGTAGCAGGCCCCGCCCCGGGGCCGCCAGCCGTCTGCTGGCGGCGTCATCAACCTCACGCGGGACGCTCACGGACCGAGATGTCCTGTCGCGCCCCACGTTCGGCGGAAAGGGACCAATCGGGGCCCGGATCGACAGTGCCGGCGGTCCGGGTCTTCCTTGGCGGGTCGATCACATCCGGCCGGAGTCGCCCCGGTTCTCCTCGTCCTTGCGGGGCTCGCGCAGCAGCGCAATCTGGCGGGAGCGGGCCAGCAGGCGGCCGTCCCGGCTCCAGAGCTCCCCGTCTTCGCTGAAGTGTCCCTCCCGGGCCTGATCGGCGGTCAGCCGGACCAGACTCCAGTCCGGCTCGCCGCGACCCGTGGCAGGCAGCGCCGTGTTGAAGTGGACCGTGTACTCAAGCGTGGGGGCGAGGGCGGTCTCGTGGAGTACCACGAACGGTGCCGGGAACCAGACGTCCAGCATCGCTGCGGCCAACACCGCAGTCATCGGCTGATCGTCCTTGAGGCGCACCCAACCCGATGTCTCGGCCCGTGGCCCGTGGCTGTACGGGACCCCGTCGAGGAAGATCGCCCGGTACTGGTTGAAGACCGCAACCGGAGCCTTCTGGGTGTCCAGTTCGACCCCCTCCTCGGGCGGGATCGCCTCCGGCATCCGGGAGTTGTCGAACGACGGCCCCTCCCGGTCGGCCGAGAACACCGCCATCGCCTGGGCCTGGATCCGACCCTCCTGCAGCATCCGTGAGGAGATGAAGGTGGTCGAGTGACCGGCCCGCTCCACAGTCACGTGAACCTCGGCCTCACCGATCACCGGCCGACGCAGGAAGTGGACGGTAAGGGACCGGGCCGGCTGGCCGGGAGCGGAAGCCTGGGTCATCGCTTCCAGCATCAGGGCGGCGACGTAGCCGCCGTTCGGTCCGGGCCCGATCCACCAGCGATCGTTGAGACTGACGAGGAAACGGCCCTCGCCGAGCGGTGCGGCGGCGGTGTCGCGTTGAAAATCGGTCAGTTCATTCATCCCGCACCTTTATACGCCTTGCCCAACCCGAATGACCGCCGAGGTGAAGGAAGTTCGCAACTATCGCGGAAAAGTCTCATCCCGGTGGGTCAGGTTGATGATTCGGGAGCCGGTTCGGACTCGCTCATCCCGAAACGGTCATGCAGCCGGCGGAGCGGCCCGGGAGCCCACCAGTTCCAGCGGCCAAGCATCTCCATCAGGGACGGAACCAGCAGGGCCCGGATTATGGTGGCATCGATCAGCACTGCCAGGGCCGTACCGACCCCCATCACCTTGATGAAGACGATCTGGGAGATCGCGAATGCCCCGACCGCCAGAGCGAAAAGCAGGGCGGCAGCGGTGACGATTCTCCCGGTACGTTCGAGACCGGCCGCGATTGCCTCGTTGTTCGGCAGGCCGGAGTCCCAGGCCTCCTTGATCCTCGAGAGCAGGAACACCGCATAGTCGGTGGACAGACCGAAAGTGATCGCCAGAATCAGGATCGGGGTGGACTGATCGAGGCCACCCGGTGACTCGAAGGCAAGCAGGCCG
The DNA here is from genome assembly GCA_023958085.1 of Solirubrobacterales bacterium. Taxonomy (GTDB): domain Bacteria; phylum Actinomycetota; class Thermoleophilia; order Solirubrobacterales; family 70-9; genus 67-14. The sequence goes on from JAMLGI010000001.1 coordinate 425,146, forward strand.
CTCAGGTTCCCGTCCTCGAAGATGAGGACCAGAAGTCCGAACACCGCCCCCAGGGTGAGCACGTTCATCAACAGCGACTTGATCGGGAGCACCACCGATCCGGTCATCAGAAACAGGATCACCAGAGTCGCCAGCACGATGATCGCCAGGGCGAGCGGCAGATGATCCGAGAGGCTCTGCTGGAAGTCGGTGAAGCGGGCAGTGCCACCGGTGACGAGTACCTCGGTACCCGGCGGCCCGGTCAGTTCCCGCAGGTGATCGACCGTCTTCCTGGTCGGATCTTCCATGTAGCCGGTCCCGGCCGGAGCTTCGATCAACTGGAGACCCGGCCCGACCTGCCGGGGTGGAGCGACCCGGGCTATCCCCGGCGTGGCCGCCACCTTGGCCGCGATCTTGCCGGCGGCCTTCCGATCTCCCCGCACAACCACCCGGACGGTTTCGTTGGCCGCCGCCGGGAAGTCCCGGTCGAGGGTTTCCTGAACCACCCTTGCGCTGTCGCCGGGCGGGAGGGTGGTCGCGTCCACCGAAACGAAATGGGTCCTGAGGGCGGGCAACGCGACCACGATCAGAAGCGTGGCGGCGAACGCGGCGATCGGCAGCGGACGGGACATCACGAGTCGGGAAAGCCGGTACCAGAATCCCTCTTCACGGGCGGCCGCTTCCTGGCTCGCCCGCCGCTCAAGGAAGCGCGGTGCGAGCGCGTTCACCCGCCCACCGAGCAGGGTCAGAACCGCAGGGAGCAGGGTCAGGGCGACCACCGCCGCGAGCAGCGAGACCAGCACCCCGCCGAGACCCATCGAGTAGAGGAAACGCTGCGGGAAGGTGAGCAGCGCCGCCATCGAGGCGGCCACGGTGAGCGCCGAAAAAAGCACCGAACGGCCGGCCGTGGACATGGTCCGGCGCATGGCCTTCACGCCCGGCCCGATCCGGGCGATCTCCTCCCGGTAGCGGGAGACGATGAACAGGCTGTAGTCGATCGCCAGGCCCAGCCCGAGACCGGTCGTCAGGTTCAGTGCAAAGAAGGAGACGGAGCCGATCTCGGTGGCGATCCGCAGGCCGAGGAAGGTGCCGACGATCGCAAAAGCCCCGACCAGCAACGGCAGGAGCGCTGCCACCAGGCTGCGGAAGAACAGCAGCGAAAGCAGGAGCAACAGCGGGAAGACAAGGATCTCGGCCCGTTTCAGGTCCTGCTCGGTGTGATGGTTCATCTGCTCGTTGACCATCGGGATGCCGCCGACACGCACCCCCGGCTCCGCAGCCAGATCCTCCGACAGGGACAGCGCCTCCTTCTGCTGCGTCTTGTCGCTGGTCGACTTCATCGCCACCGTCAACAGGGTTGCGTCACCCGTCCGGGAGAGGAAAGCCGCCGATCCGGTCTGGGCGAAACCGTCGACCGACTCGATCCCGGGACGGTCGAGGATCTGCTGCCGGATCCGGCTGACCCGGTCCCGGTCGCGGGCCGACTCGCGGACGTTGACCCCGCGAATCAGCACCGTGGTGTCGGCGGGGCGGAAGCCGGCCTCGCGGAGTGCGTGATCGGCCCGGATGCTCTCGCTGCTTGCGTCCTCGGCCCCGTACGGACCCATCCGCTGGGCCACCGAGCTGCCCATGATCCCGGCGATCACGAAGAAGAGAATCGCGACGACGACGATCCGCCATGGCCGACGGTCCGCCATCCGGGCGAGACGGTCAAGCACGGCCCGTCACTCCGCTCACCGTGCCGGGAGTCTGGTTCCCCGCCACGGACGAGAAAGACGGACGCATGCGCGCACGATATCCCCGCTCCCCGGATTCATCGTGTGACGTCCGTCACGCAGTTTCGAGGACGTGTAGGCCCTTGTATCCGTATGCTCAGAAACGATGCCTGAGCGCGAAGACATCGTGGTGATGAAGTTCGGCGGCACCTCGGTAGCCGGTCCGGAGGAGATCAAACGGGCCGCCCGCCGGATCGTCGCCGCCCGGGAAGCCGGAAACCGGGTGGTGGCCGTGCTCTCCGCCCGGGGCAAGACCACGGATGAACTGGTCGAGTCCGCCTACGAGATCTCCGATCGTCCCGATCCGCGCGAGATGGACATGCTGCTCTCGACCGGGGAGCGGATCTCCTGCGCCCTGGCGGCGATGGCGATCCGCGACATGGGTCATGAAGCGCTCTCCCTGACCGGCTCCCAGGCCGGGATCGTCACCGACAACTCACACACCAAGGCGAAGATCATCGACGTCCGGGCCGACCGGATCCGGGAGTCGCTGGAAGCCGAACGGATCGTTCTGGTGGCCGGTTTCCAGGGGGTCTCGACCGACTCCCGGGATGTGACCACCCTTGGCCGTGGTGGTTCCGACACCACCGCGGTCGCGATCGCCGCCGCGCTCGGTGCCTCGGTCTGCGAGATCTACACCGATGTGACCGGGGTGTTCACCTCCGATCCCCGGATCGTCCCCGATGCCCGCAAGCTCTCGGTCGTTTCCTACGAGGAGATGCTCGAGATGGCCGCCTCCGGTGCCGGTGTGCTCCAGCTTCGTTCGGTCGAGTACGCCCGGAACAACGGTGTGCCGATCCACTGCCGCAGTTCATTTGAAGACCTCCCGGGAACCCTCGTACTCCCCGAAAGCGAGACCATGGAACGACCGATCGTAACCGCCGTAACCCACTCCACCAGCGAGTCCCGTGTGGCCGTGATCGGGGTGAAGGACGAACCCGGGATCGCCGGCCGGATCTTCACCGCACTGGCCGAGGCGAACGTGAACGTGGATGTGATCATCCAGAACGAGCCGGTCAGCGCCGACGCCCTGGCCGATCTCTCCTTCACGGTCGACCGGGACGACCTGCGGACCGCGACCGATGTGATCGCCGGGCTCGGTGACATCAGCAACACGGTCAGAACCGACGAACAGATCGGCAAGGTCTCGATCGTCGGGGCCGGAATGCGCAGCCATCCCGGGGTCGCGGCCAAGGTGTTTCAGGTGCTGGGTGAGCAGGGGATCAACATCGAGATGATCTCCACCTCGCCGATCAAGATCTCCTGCGTGATCGCCGCCGATCAGGTTCCGGCGGCGGTGCGCTCGCTTCACCAGGCGTTCGATCTCGGCGCCAACGCGGTGCTGCCCGAGGATCCGACCGGGGATCAGCATCGTCCGGTTGTTTCCCCGGAACCGTAAACTTGGGGCAGTCATGAGCGCGGGTAAGTACAGAGTCGGCGTCCTCGGCGCCACCGGTGCGGTCGGCAGCACCATCCTCGGCGTGCTCGCGGAGCGGGGCTTTCCGGCGAGCGAGGTGGTTCCGTTCGCCTCGGAGCGTTCCGCCGGGAAGACGATCGAGTTTGGCGACTCGGTGGTCGAGTGTGTCGTGCCCGGGCCGGAGACGATTCAGGGAATCGAGATTTTGATCTCTTCCGCCGGAGGATCGGTCAGCTCCGAATGGGCGCCGAAGTTCGTCGAAGCAGGTGCCGTGGTGATCGACAACACCAGCCACTGGCGTATGCATGAGCAGATCCCGCTGGTTGTGGCGGGCGTGAATGATGCCGCCGCCGAAAGCCACCGCGGCATCGTCGCCAATCCGAACTGCACCACCATGGTGATGATGATGGCCCTCGCCCCGATCTACCGGGAGGCGGGCCTGGAGCGGCTGATCGTTTCCAGCTACCAGGCCGTTTCCGGCACCGGCCAGAAAGCGATCGAGGAGCTGCGGGAGCAGTCGAAGCAGGCCCTCGCCGGCGAGGCGATCGATCCGCCGCAGGTCTACCCGCACCAGATCGCCTTCAACGTGCTGCCCCAGGTGGAGAGCTTCAAGGACGGTGACGACTACACCACCGAGGAACGCAAGCTGATGGCCGAGACCCGCAAGATTCTCGGTTTCGGTGAAGAGATCGGGATCTCCGCCACCTGCGCCCGGGTGCCGGTGATCGCCGGCCATTCCGAGTCGATCAATCTGCAGACCCGGGACGACCTGAGCCCTGAACGCTGCCGCGAGATTCTCGCTGCCGCCGAGGGTGTGGTGGTGGTGGACGATCCGGCCAGCGGCCGGTATCCGCTGGCAATCGACGGCGCCGGCCGGGACGAGGTTCTGGTCGGAAGGATCCGTCGGGATCCCTCCCACGAACGCTGTCTCAACCTGTGGCTGGTCGGCGACAACCTGCGCAAGGGTGCCGCCCTCAACGCGGTTCAGGTGGCCGAGCTGCTGGTCGAGAACGACTGGGTCGAACCCCCACGGGGCCGCATCGCCTTCTGAGTTATCCCTCGGGCTACCAGACGATTTCGACGCCGTAGGGGATGAGTCCTCGGTCGGCAGTCACGAGGCCGCATCGTTCGGCCATCGCCTGGGCGACAAGCAGGCGGTCGAAGGGATCACGGTGGTGCCACGGCAGGTCCTCGACGGTCTGGGCGTGTTCGGACGTGATCGGCATCGGATCGAAGTCCATTGCCACCAGTTTCCGGTGCCAGCCCGACTCGATTTCAAGCTTGCCGAGGGATCGTTTGATCGCTATCTCCCAGACGGTCACCGCACTCAGGAAGACGCGGTTCGTCTCGTCGGAAAGAGCGTCGATCGCCTTCCCGGTGAGCGCGTCACGGTCCCCGAACAGGAGCCAGAGCGCAACATTGGTGTCGAGCAGGAGCTGCTTCAGGAGTAGCCCTCAAGATCATCCGGAATCTCGTCAAACTCCGGGCCGATCGAGCCCTTGACGTCGCCCCAGATTTGCCGTTGACCAGACTCGGCCGGGAGGCGCGTCAGTCTTGCCACCGGATGCCGTCCCCGCCGGATTGTCACTTCCTCTCCGGCCTCGACCTTTCGCAGCAGACGGGAAAGCTGAGTCTTCGCTTCCTGAACGGTGACCTCCATGTACCGATTCTACCAACTTGGTCAAGTCAGTTGACCAAGTTGGGACGAGGTCAGCAGCCGTAGTCTTCGGTGCGATCGTTGATCCGGTTGTAGAGCTCGAGGAAGAACTCGTTGCGGGTGACCACCGAGTGGATCTCGCCTTCGGTGGCGACCGGGACCACCACCACCCGGTGGTGAAGGAAGGTCTCGGCCAGCTCGGCATCCGAGTAGTCGTCCTCGAGCAGCACCGGATCGGTGGTCAGGTAGGTCCGAATCGGATCCTCCTGGGAGCTCATCCGGGGTTCGATCGTGTCGTCGAGGCTGCGGCGGATCATCCGGGCGCTGGAGAGCGTCCCGACATACGCGGGAAAGACGGCCCGCATGTACTCCCGCTCGCCGAACAGTCCTGCGTATCGCCCCTTGCCGTCAACCACCGGCAGGGCGGGCAGACCGGACTCGACCACCCGGCGGGCGGCGTAGCCGACCGGATCGCTGTCGTGGAGCGGCTCCACCGGCCGGATGATCGAACTGATTATCTCGTCAGGCATCTCGCATCCCCGGGGAAGTTAGCCGGTTGTGATCCCCTCCGCCACCTCTCTCGTGCTGCGCGGTCATCCATACCGCAACAGGATGTAGCCGGTGGCGATCAGGGTGGAGATCAAGGTGACCGGCAGACCGACCTTGAGGAAGGTGAAGAACCCGATCGGGCGGCCCGATTTCTCGGTCAGGCTGGAGGCTGCCACGTTCGCCGCGGCCGAAACCAGGGTGAGATTCCCCCCGAATCCGGCACCGAATGAGAGCGCCCACCAGTAGGCGTTGTCTTCCGCCTGACCCTTGATCTGCTCGACCACCGGGATCATGGTCGCGGTCAGCGGCACGTTGTCGACCAGACCACCGACCAGGGAGGCACTCCAGAGAATCCCGACCAGCTCCGCCTGACGGCTGCCACCGGTCAGGTCCTGCAGCACCCCGGCGATCTCCTCGATCACCCCGGTGGCCTTGAGGGCTCCGACCATCACGAACAGACCCATGAAGAAGAAGATCGCGGTCCACTCCACCTTGGCGAGGATCTCGTCGACCGGGATCCGGGTCATCAGCAGGGCCACCGCGGCTCCGGTCAGGGCGACGGTCGCCGGTTCGACGTGGATCAGCTCCTGAAGCAGGAAGGCGAGGATCGTCGCGACCAGAACCGGCATGGTGCGAAGGAGTTCGCCACGGTCGGTGATTGAGGCTGCCGCATCGAGTTGCATCACGTAGCTCTTGCGGTCATCCGAAATCCGCAGGCGGTGCCGGAACAGCAGATAGAGGCTGGGGACGATCGCAACCAGGATGATCACGATTCCCGGAAAGGTGTTCAGCAGGAAGTCGTTGAAAGTAAGCCCGGTTGCCGCGCCGATCATCATGTTGGGCGGGTCGCCGATCAGGGTTCCGACGCCGCTGATGTTGGCGACGAGGATCTCCATCAGGATCAGTGGCAGCGGATCGATGTCCAGCGTGTCGGCCAGCAGGAAGGTGATCGGCACCACCAGAAGGATGGTGCTCATGTTGTCGAGGAAGCCGGTGAGCACGGCCACCGTTGCGGCCAGCATCACGACCAGGAGGAACGGGCTGCCGCCGGATGCCTGGCCGGCCCGAACCGCGATGTAGTCGTACACACCGGTCTGCTGGGTGATGAAGACCAGCATCATCATTCCGGCGAGCAGGCCGAGCGTTCCGAACTCGACTGCCTCGATCGCCAGATCCTGGTTGTACTCCCCGACGAACAGGACCACGACTGCCGCCCCGAGCAGGGCAACCTTGGTCCGGTGAATCCGCTCGCTCGCGATGAATGCGAGGGCGATCAGGAATGTCGCTATCGCAAGTGCCAGAGAACGAGGCTATCGGGCCGCTGCCCGACCGTGCCCTACCGGGGTTGGAGTGCCCGTCCGAGCTGCTCGATCGTGATCACCCCGGAGAGCTTTCCGGCGGGGTCGGTCACCATCAACGCCCCGAACCGGCGGATGTGAGGGTTGCCGAGCAGCACCTCGAGCTCGGAATCCTGGGTTACCGCGCAGGCCTTGCTTTCGCTGTCGGCAAGTTCTCCCACGGTGATGCCGGCCCGCTCGACGGCCGGTATCTCCTCCAGTCGTTCGCGCCGGACCATCCCGCCGAAATGTCCGGCAGCATCCGCCAGCGGAAACCAGGACCAGCCGTATCGCAGGAAGTACTCCTCCAACGCCCGTTCCACGGTCAGGTCGGCCGGCAGCAGGACCGGGCTGTGATCCATCACGTCGGCAACGGTCACGCCTTCGAGCCGGTCGGTGACCGTGGTCTGGGTTGCTGCCGCCCGGGCGGACCCGTTGATGATGAATCCGATCAGCAGCAGCCAGACCCCGTTGAACACGTTTCCGTTAACCGCGAGCAGCAGTCCGAGCCCCATGAAGAGATAGGCGAAGACCTGGCCGAGCCGGGCGGCGAAACGGGTCGCGGAACTGCGTTTTCCGGTTACCTTCCAGGCGATCGAACGGACGATCCTGCCACCGTCCATCGGGTAGGCCGGCAGCAGGTTGAAGCCCAGCACCAGAATGTTGATCGCGGTCAGCCAGGCGACCATCGCCAGCGGTCCGGAAACCGGGGCGGAGCCCTGCATCTCGATCGCGTCCCGGAACGGTCCGGACCCGACTGACCAGATTCCGATCGCCGCGAGAATGACCGCGATCGCCAGGGTCACCAGCGGTCCGGCGACCGCAACCCGGAACTCGACTCCGGGACGGTTCGCCTCCCGGTCCATCTCGGCGACCCCGCCGAAGATCCAGAGCCGGATCATGTTGATCCCGATTCCGTTGCGCCGGGCGATCACCGCGTGACCCAGCTCGTGAAGCAGAATCGAGCCGAAGAACCCGACCGCGCTGGCCACCGCCAGAAGGTAGGCCTCGGTGTCGGCGCCGGAGCGACCGAGTACCGAGCCGTAGAAGTCAGACAGCCAGAAGATGATCAGAAACAGGATCAGAAACCAGGACCAGTCGACGGTGATCCTGATCCCGGCGATTCGCATCAGGGTGATCGCGTTTCCGGCACCGAACATGAACCAATCGTACGGACATCGCTCACACGGGTGGGCTCGGCTTCCGGATAGTTTCCCTGCCCATGCCATCCGGGACGCCCACCGATTCTCCGGGAGAAGCTGCGACCGTACCGTCGGCCGATCATGGCTGGCTGCGTTCCCGTCTCGAGAAGCTGGAGCGGATCGAGCGGCCCTCGGCTTCCGCGGGTGAACGCGAGGCCGCCGAGTGGATCGTCCGTGAGCTCGCTCAGGTTGGCGCAGGCGCTCGGATCGAGGTGGAGTCCGCCCACGGCACCTACTGGTGGCCGCTCGGGATCGGGGCCGGACTCGGAGTGGCCGGCGGAATGTTGGTCCGCAGCGGGGCAGACCGGAAACGGAGTCCGGCGGGCAGGGTGCTTCGCCGGGCCGCCGGAGCGACCCTCGGTGCGCTCGGTGCGGCGGCGATCGCCACCGACTTTCCGCCCCGCGACCGCCATCTCAGGCGGTACCTGCCACAACGCGAGACCCACAACGTGGTCTGCGAGTTGGGTGATCCGGAGGCAAAGCGCACCGTGGTTCTGGTCGCCCATCACGACTCGGCCCACGCGGGACTGGTTTTTCATCCGGGGATCCCGGACCTTGTGTCCAGGACCGGACTGTTCCGCAGGCTCGACACCAGCCCGATGCTGATGGCCCCGGTGATCGGCGGTCCGGTCCTGGCGGCCCTTGCCGGGATGTGCGGCAGCCGTCGCCTGGCAGCCGCCGCCGCGGTTCTCTCGGCCGGGTCGGTCGCCTCGATGGCCGATGTCGGGTTGCGTTCGGTGGTCCCCGGCGCCAACGACAACGGCACCGCGGTGGTCGCCCTGATCGAGCTTGCCCGCCGTTTCATCGCCGATCCGCCGAAGGGACTCCGCCTGATCCTGCTTTCGGTCGGCTCCGAGGAGTCCTTCAGCGAAGGCATGAAGGCCTTCGGGGAGCGTCACTTCCCGACCCTGCCGACCGACCGAACCTTTTTCATCAACATGGACACGGTCGGCTCACCCCATCTTTGCGTGCTTCGGGGCGAGGGTTTCCTCAAGATGTTCGAGTATCCGGCAAAGGCCCTCGGCCTGGCCGACAGCATCGCCGAAGAGCAGGGCATCGAGCTGATGCCGAACCTCCGGATCCGCAACGGCACCGATGGCCTCGAACCGCTCCACGCCGGCTACCCCACGGTCTCGATCTGCTCTTGCACCGAACACAAGCAGCCGGCCAACTATCACTGGCCCAACGACACCGCCGAAAACGTCGATTTCAAAACGGTCAGCGAGGCGATCCGCCTGGCCGAGTCAATGACCCGCCGTCTGTCGGCAGAGTGGATCTGATCGCGAGACACCCCACCTGGGCCGGTCTGCTGCTGTGCTGCCGCCCGGCGTCGACCTCGCCATCACGCCTTACCTCGCAAGCCCGATCTGGCGGCCCTCCGCCAGTCCATCGCGGCGAAGGATCCTGATCGACGAGTGATGACTCAGACCTTGAGCAGGACCGCGACCAGGGTGGCGATCACGGCCGTGGTGAGACTCATCGAGCCGATCATCAGCGATCGCTGAAGACCGTCGATTCGTGCTTCGAGCCCGGTGAACCGATCGTCCACCTGGTTGAACCGATCGTCCACCTGGTTGAACCGATCGCCCACCTGGTTGAACCGATCGTCCACTTGGCCGAACCGGTCATCGATCTGGCTTAACCGATGATCAACCCGGTTCTCGAAGTGGTCGAGTCGAGCGTCAATCCGGGTGAACCCGTCGCGCACCGAAGTGGCCAGATCGTCCAGCCGCTCGTCGGACCAGACGGACCGTCTCGGTTGATCGGTTTGAGGCCGGGCTGCCATGTTTCAAGGGTAGTCGGTCGGGACGTCGAGTCCGGCTGCCGCTCCGTATCTTTAGGCCTCCGGTAGGCCGTCCGGAGCCATTCCGGAGCACGGTCATCTCGATGAAAACCCGGAGCGGCCGGTAACCGGTTCAGCCGACGGCAAGCAGCAGCCGGTTTCCGCTCGGATCGGTGAGCATCGGACCGTCCGGGGTCTCCTCGGGAGTGGATCCGTTGCGGCTCACCCGGCGGAGGGTCGCATCGAGTGCGGCCCGGTCCGGGAAGAGGACGGAGGCATGACGCAGGGCGGCGGCTCCCTCGGGCGCCACCCCGACACCGGCACTTTCCCAGGAGTTCGCTCCGATGTGATGGTGGTAGCCGCCGGCGCTGAAGAACGCCGCCTGCCCGCCGAGCTCCGCCATCAGGCCGAAGCCGAGAACATCGCGATAGAAGCCAACGGTTTCCGGAACCCGGGCGACCCGCAGGTGAATGTGTCCCATTGCGGTGCCGTCCGGCATCCCGTCAAAGGTTTCCGTGGCCGGGTCGGACAGTTCCGCCATCAGGTTCTCGAGATCGAGCGGCAGGGTTGTCATCTGCGCGGCAACCCGCCCCTCCCAGTCTGCCCTTGGCCGGTCACGGTAGATCTCGATTCCGTGGCCATCCGGATCCTCCAGGTAGAGCGCCTCACTTACGAAGTGATCGGAAAAACCGGTCATCGGCACGCGTTCTCGGGCGGCGTGGGCGAGCCAGCGGGCAAGGTCGATCCGCTCCGGAAGCAGCAGTGCGAAATGGTAGAGACCGGAGTAGCCCTGTCCCGGGGTTGCATCGGGATGGCCGTGCAGCACCGCGAGTTCCCGCCCCGTCCCGTCAGACCCGACCCCGAACACGATCCGGTCGCCGCCCCGGTCGAGAACGGTCAAGCCGAGGGCATCCCGGTAGAAGGCGAGCGAGCGGTCCAGGTCCCGCACGGTCAGATGCACGGCGCCGACCTTGGTCCGCCGGTCGATCTCGCCGTTGGCGGGATCGGCCACGGCTTCAACTACCTCGGGATCGCGGGGTGCGCCGGACACGCTCATCAATCCAGCTTACGCCGCACCTTCCCTCGGCTGCGGCGGCTCCACAATCATCAACCCGGTTGCGTCCATCGCGGACGACCCCATCGCCTCCCTGATCGCCGAGATCTCAACCAGATGGCGCCATCCCGGATACCGACGAGTGGTCGAGGCGGAATGATGGCCGCCCGGCCGGCTGGCGACAGGCAAATCAACACTGAATTCAGGCCGGGGCGCAAGAAGCCCATCCTTGCCAAGGAACGAGCATTCAATCTTCGTCAGAAGATTGAATGCAAGTTCCTGTTTCCCCTGGGAACTGTAAGCTTCCGAGGCCCCTGGAAACTATGCGTTTGCAGGGGTTTCGGCGTCTTCGGATGGACCGAAAATCGCGAGCTGCTGCGGTTCTGGCTCCGGGTTCGCCCGGTTTTTGTGCTGGACCACGACCATCCGGTGCCACTGGTGCTCGGTCAGGTAGAGCACTCGGCACTCCCCCTGCGGGGGGAGCTTGCCGAGCGCGGCCTTGCCGTCGCGCTTGGCCTTCTGGACCGTGGGGCAGAACCTTGCGTAGATGCTCCACTGGACGCGCTGGTAGCCGTCGGCGATCAGGTCGTTGCGGAAGCGGTTCGCCTCGGTTCGCTGAGTCTTGGTGACGACGGGCAGGTCAAACATCAGCAGGATCCACATCGGCCGACTCTCCATCTGTCGCCTCCTTCGGTTCCAGGACAAGTGGGGGTGAGGGGACCGGCAGGGCCGGGTCCTCGAGGTAGACGCCGACGTCCTGGGCCCAGGAGTTGATCGCGGCCCGGACCTGCTCGCCGTTCGGCGCCTCACGCTCAAGCACTCCGGCAAGCAGACGCTTGTTTTCCGGCTTGAGGAATTCATCCGGCTCGATCTCGTCGAACGCGATCCGATCAACCAAGGGCCGGAACGGCTCCATCAGGTCGTCGACGAGACACCCCGCGTTCGACCTGTGACGGTGGTGAATCCCCAGGCTTGGCCAGAGGCCGGCCGCGTAGACCGCGGCGAAGGTGTGGCTGCGGATCACTCCGTAGCCGTAGTTGAGCGCGAGGTTCCATGGGTCCCGGCGGTCCTTGTCACGTCGCCAGTTCGGGTGCGGCCGGATCAAGGACCAGTACAGCCTGGCGGCTCGACCCTCGGCGTTGGTGGTGTCGCCGGAACGCACCCCACCGGCGATCTCGCTGAGCTTCTTCCTGCCGTCGGCCGCTGTGTTCGATGCCTGGGCACGGATCTTGGCCTTGACGACGGTTCTCCACAGTCGCTTGGCGGCCGGCTGCGAGAGTTCGGACTGCTGGCGATGACGGGCCGCGACCCGGTCATGGGAGGAAGGCCCGATCACCGTCGCGGTGCCACGCGCCCGATGAGAGGTCAGTGAAATGCCGATCCCTTCGGTTGCCAGTGTGGCCAGTGCCCCCGAAGTGACGGTCACATCCGGGCCAAGCAGCAGCCCGGAGATATCTACCAGCGGCGCGACGGAAGTCTCGTCAGCGAACAGGGTGTGCTTGCGAACCGAGATGTTGCCTGTGAAGGCCGACATGTCGAGGATTCGCCAGCCGGGCATGGTTAGTCAGATTCCCCCACCGGTGGCAGATGGTTTGAAACTTGCGAAATCTCACCTCGCTGAAACGTAGAGGGGACGAAGCTACTTCGTAGCGCTTTGGCCCCTTCGCCTCCGGCCAGGGCTGGACGAATCATGATCTGCTGAGTTTCAACTGAGAATGTGAAGATGGTCCAAAGTTCACCTTGAATGTCAAGGATGTCACCTTGAGTCATGACCGCAATTGTTTCGATCTCAGCGGTTGGATCGAAGCTGAAAACGCGCGCCAATTTCAGGTTTCCTCGCACCCCAACCAGGTTCGGAGACAGGGGCCTTTCCAATGCGTTGATCGACTCGTAAACGTCAGAAACAGGGACTGTTACCAAGAGCGCAGACGATTTCTCCCGGCCATTCTCTGCCCATGTAGCTGTGACTATTCGTGCGTGGTGGATCTCATCGGTCTTCGCCCAGCCCATTCGAACCGGCATCCAGGTTGCAACGGGGGTTTCCCTGCCCGATTCATCATCAATCTTGATCGCGCACATTGTTGTGTCATCGGGACCGAGGGTGCTGCCATCTGAAAGTTCGAGGGTCCGGGCTCGGTCTTCCTTCACCGAACCTCCGGGGCTGGAGAGTCTCCAGAGGGTGCTGGCCACTTCCTGGTCCCGCACGCTTGAGATCGTCTTCGCATTCCAGGCGTCGCCGATTCGCTTTGGGTGCCAAGGCCGCACGGTGTCCTCGTGGATGCGGCCGGTGGTGGAGAGGCGGCGGGGGAGGACCGGGATCATGTGCTCGATCAACTCGCCGCCGGTGGCTTCCACCGTGGGCATGACTTCTGCAAGTGAATCAATGTCCGCTTTCGCGCGGACCTCTTCCAGTTTCTCGTCGCTCAGCAGGTCGAGCCTCCGGTTCTGGAAGGCCTCGTTCCTGACCCGCACCCGGCGGGTCCAGGTCGCGTTCGTCATCAGAGCGACCGCGATCGCATCCATTGCGTGGTGTCGGCGATCGCCCCTGTCCTTCTTCGCCCCGAGTCCGAGGCGCTTCGACAGGCCGGTCTCGTTTCGCATCGCCGCAGTGAAACCTCCGCGGAACACGTCGACCCGGGCATCCGGGTACTTGCGCTTGAGCCGTTCGGTGACCGCCCGGCCCACGAAGGCGGTTGAGGTGAGTTCTGCCGCATCGAACTCCCGGTCGAAGCCCGTCTTCTTCAGGCGGCGTCGATAGTCACGACGGGCCAGCTCCAGTTCGCTGTAGACCCAGCGGCCCGTTTCCGGATTGATGTATGGCTTGGCCGGGGTGGGCTTCCACCGGGGGCCGGTGAGCCCGTCAACTCTGGACAGGGTCTCCTCCAGGCGAGCCGCGCCGCTCTCGCCCGATTCCTCGCACCAGAGGCCGAACGGTTGATGCCCCTTCTTCTGGTTGCAGTCCCGACAGACCGCAGCAAGGTTGTTGAAGATGGTGGCGCCACCGGTGCTGCGTGGGACGATGTGATCCAACTCCGTGTTCGGCAGCCGGAGACGATCCCCGCAGTAGAGGCAGACACCTCCCTGGGCGGTGATGTGTTCCTGTTTGGTGACCACCGACGGGCTTGGCTCTCTGTATCCGAGGTCTTCGGTGACGATCCGCTTTGCTTCTTCACGGGACCCCCGTTCTCGCTGAATGCGAGCACTGCGGTCGTTGCGCTCGGCGTGAGACATGCTCGCGTCACGGACGATCTCGACTCCGATCACCGACGGAACACCGTGTTCCGCCTCCAGTCGGGCCACCACCTTGCGCACTTCCTTCATCGAGAGCTCGACCCCGTTGTTGGGGATCGGGTCTTCCCATTTCTTTTGGGCACCGGCGGCCCCATGGCCGTAGGTCTCCCCGGTCGCGTCATGCAGATCGCGTCCGGCTTCCATGCGCCCGTTCAGGTCAGTCAGGACCTGGCGGCAGTAGCTAGCCCTGCCCGGCGGCAGGGTACGACCGAACTTCTCAACCAGTTCGAGTAGTCCCTCTCGTTCGATCTCGTTCGCGACCTCCTCCAGCAGATCCGGATTCTCCTCGTTGAAGCCGAGGTCCGAGATGGCGATCGCCACCAGCGCTTCCTGCTCTTCAGATTCAGCCTGATCCCACCACTTGCGAAGTTTGTTGATCCCCTTGGTTGATTTGAGCCGTTCCGCAACCACATGGACAGGCGGTCTGCCGGCGGTGCCGGCCCGGTCGGCATGGACCAGCTTGCCGCCGGTCCAGTCGAGTGCCTCCTCGATCTCGGCCCAACTGGTTTCTTCGCCGCGGCTCAACAGGTCAACAACCAACTCCTTCTCGGGTCCGGACAGAGGGTCCCGTTCCCCAGAGGGCAGCTCACGCCTGAGGTTGGCGGCCAGAGCAAGCAGACGGTACCGCTGGTAGATGGGGGAAGAGCGCGGCGCCCTGTAGAAGCGGTCGTCGATCTCACACTTGCCGATCCGTTCGAGCGGGACACCGGGCTTCACTTGGTGGAGGACCGTCTCGGACAGATCTTTCAGCGCCTGATCCGTGAACAGGTCCCGGTGCGCCTGCCGCTGGACCTTCCAGATCTCGAAAAGCTCACTGGCGATGAACTCCTGGTGAACCTTCTCAATCCAGTCGTTGATGTTTCGCTGTCCCTCGCCGGTCTCGTTGCTTGACTGGCGGATCTTCGAGGGACCTTTCTGCTGGATCAACGCCCAGCTGATTGCCCCCAGGGTCGGTGGCACCGGTTCGCCTGTCTCATCGGTCAGGTCCTGTGCTGCCTTCACGATGTCTGCCGACTTCTTCTCATCGACCTCGTGGATGTCCACCGGGTCCGGAGCCCGAAGCCAGGGGTTTCTCCAACCGCGATGGCGCGCCATGTGGGGGAGGGCGGTGGCCATGAGGTGGCGCACTCGATGGGGGTCTTCGACCGGACCGCTCGCCAGTACCGAACGCGCCCACCACGGATCGCGCTGTCGCCATCCGTCCTGAAGCACAAGATCGTAATCCGCAAGCTGGTCCTTCAGCTTTCGACGTCGGGTCTTGCGGCGCTTCAACCGGCGTCGGGCACGAACCACCTCGCCGCGAGCCGCGTGGCGGGTCTTTCCGTCCTTCTCGCTGAGCAAACCACCCGAATGGATCACGACACCGGCATCGACAACCTCGCCTGTGGGCCTGAATCCGGAGGCCTCGTCGCCGGCCCTCATCACCGCCCAGCCGATCGATCTCGATCCGATGTCGAACGCCCAGATCAGATTCTCCGACAAGTTCTCCTCCTGATTCTCGCAGTCCACCGATCTCCCAGTCTCTCGTTCGCAAGGAAATCTGACACGAATCCACGGAAGTTGCCAGCGCGGACCCGGTGTGTTAGGTTCCGCCCACCCAGGGGAAATGGGTAATACTCAATAAGACTCTTTGAGTTGATCGGGGCCGACGGCGACGTCGGCCCTTTTCATTCTGGATCGGCGAATCCCGGCAGACCGGGGCTTCGGCGGGACCGCGGCCGGCAAGCCGGGGTCAGGAGAGAGTCAGAACTGCGGTGAGGGCGGCGACGATGGCTGCGACCAGGGGGCCGGTCAGGCCGAAGAGGCCGATGACCAAGGTTCGCTGATGGCTGTCCATCCGGGTTCCGAGATGGTCGAAGCGGCCGTCCATCTGGCTGAACCGATCGTCCACCTGGCTTAACCGATGATCAACCCGGTTCTCGAAGTGGTCGAGACGAGCGTCAATCCGGGTGAACCCGTCGCGCATCGAGGTGGCCAGGTCGTCCAGCCGCTCGTCGGACCAGACGGACCGTCTCGGTTGATCGGTTTGAGGCCGGGCTGCCATGTTTCAAGGGTAGTCGGTCGAATCGGCGTGTCAAGCGGAGAACCACGGATCTTGCTGTCCTGTAGCGGGATCGCCCGACTTGGTTGAGTTCCTGCGCAGCTTCTGTGAGCGAGCTGCTGTTCCGGCGGTCAGCTCACCGGCACGGAGCGGGCGATGATTGACCCGAAATCGGTGTTGGCCGAGAGGGTGCCGAAGGCACCGCCTTGCTCACCGGCGAGGCGGGAAGCGCAGAAGGCGTCGGCTACCGCCGGGTCGCCGTGACGGACCAGAACCGATGCCTGAAGCGCCAGGGCCATCCCCTCGACCACCTGCCTTGCCCGGATTTCCAGGGTCTCCGGCGAGCTGGCCAGGGACTTGCGGACCTTGATCACGTAGGTGTCCAGCCGCGGGTCGGCACCGGCCGCCTGATCGATCTCGGCGAACAGGGCGTCGGCGGAGGCGGGGCTTTTCACCATCGCCCGGAGCGCGTCCAGACACTGCACGTTGCCGGAACCCTCCCAGACCGACATCACCGGGGCCTCACGATAGATCCGGGGCATGCCGGACTCCTCGATGTAGCCGTTGCCGCCGAGGCATTCAAGCGCCTCGGCCGCGTGCCAGGGGGCCCGCTTGCAGATCCAGTACTTCAACACCGGGGTCGCGAGACGCTTGAACAGTGCCGCCGATTCATCTCCGGCCGCTGCCTCGTCGTAGGAGCGTGCCAGGCGCATCATCGAGGCGGTTGCCGCCTCGGATTCGAGGCATAGATCGGCCAGCACGTTGGTCATCAGCGGCTGCTCGATCAGCCGGCGACCGAAGGCGGCACGCTGTGACGTGTAATGGAGCGCCTGGGCGACCGCGTTTCGCATTCCGGCGGTCGAACCGATCGCGCAGTCGAGGCGGGTGTGGGCGACCATCTCGATGATCGTCCTGACCCCGCGGCCGTCCTCGCCGACCATGCGGCCCCAGGTCCCGCGGAACTCGATCTCGGCCGAGGCGTTGGAGCGGTTGCCGAGCTTGTCCTTGAGGCGCTGGATCTGAAAGACGTTGCGTTCACCGTCCGGGGTGAAGCGCGGGACCAGGAAGCAGGAAACGCCCGCTTCGGTCTGGGCGAGGACCAGGAAGGCGTCACACATCGGGGCGGAGCAGAACCACTTGTGACCGGTGATCGCGTACTCGCCGCCCGGCCCGCCACCGTTGATCGGCACCGCCCGCGTGGTGTTGGCCCGCACGTCGGAGCCACCCTGCTTCTCGGTCATCGCCATCCCGGCGAGCGCCCCCGGCTTCCGGTCAGCCGGGCGCAACCCACCGTCGTACTCGAGGCTGGTGAACCGGGGTTCCCACTCGGCCGCCACCTCCGGCTGGAGCCGGAGCGAAGGGATCACCGAGGTGGTCATCGAGATCGGGCAGCCACAGCCGGCCTCGACCTGGGTGAGCTGGGCGAAGAGTGCCGCCCGGGCGACGTTCGCCCCCGGGCCCGGTTCCCGCCAGGGGAGGGAGTGGAGCGCGTGGTTGATCCCGGTTCCCATCAGGAGATCCCAGGCCGGATGAAACTCGACCTCGTCGATCCGGTGGCCGAACCGGTCGTGGGTCTTCAGTTTCGGGGTGAAATCGTTGGCGTCCCGGCCGGCCCGCATCAGCTCCGCCGAACCGCAGATCGCACCGAGCGTCCGGATCCGGTCTTCCGCCCAGCCGGCTCCCTCCCGTTTCACGGCCTCCTGAAGTGGGCGATCGATCTCGTAAAGGTTTACGTCCTCCAGGGCGGTCGCCTGGTTGAACACCTTGTGAGTCCTCGCGCCCGAACTGTCACCTGTGGTTTCCACGCGTTCGGTCACCTCCGCAATCTGGGCCATCTCTCGATGATCGCACAGGGTTCCCGTCGGCAAGGACCGGAAAACTACTTAAATCGCGCTGAACCTCCCGATCGGCCGCACCTCGACCCTGCGGGCACCGATAGCATCGCGGCCGTACTGGAAACGCAGCACCCGGCCGTAGCTCCGGAGCGAACCGAAGGGAAGTACCCCACTTGTCGAAGATCAAAGTCGCCAACCCGATCGTGGAGCTCGACGGAGACGAGATGACCCGGATCATCTGGTCCTTCATCAAGGACAAGCTGATCCTCCCCTACCTCGATGTCGACCTGAAGTACTACGACCTCGGGATCGAGAAGCGGGACGAGACGGGAGACCAGATCACGGTTGACGCGGCGAACGCGATCAAGGAGTACGGGGTCGGCGTCAAGTGCGCCACGATCACCCCGGACGAGGCCCGGGTCGAGGAGTTCGACCTCAAGGAGATGTATCGCTCGCCGAACGGCACGATCCGCAACATCCTCGGCGGGGTGATCTTCCGCGAGCCGATCGTGATCTCGAACGTGCCGCGGCTGGTGCCGAGCTGGACCAAGCCGATCGTGATCGGGCGTCACGCTTACGGCGACCAGTACCGAGCCACCGACTACGTGGTTCCCGGCGAGGGCACCCTGACCATGACCTTCACCCCGAAGGACGGCTCCGAGCCGGTAGAGATGCTCGTCCATGACTTCCCCGGTGGCGGGGTGGCGATGTCGATGTACAACCATGACGACTCGATCCGCGACTTCGCCCGGGCCTCCTTCCGTTACGGGCTCGACCGGGGCTTCCCGGTCTACATGTCGACCAAGAACACGATCCTCAAGAAGTACGACGGCCGTTTCAAGGATCTCTTCCAGGAGATCTTCGACGCCGAGTTCAAGGAACAGTTCGATGCCGCCGGCCTCACCTACGAGCACCGGCTGATCGACGACATGGTCGCCTCCGCCCTGAAGTGGGAGGGTGGCTACGTCTGGGCCTGCAAGAACTACGACGGCGACGTTCAGTCGGACACGGTCGCCCAGGGCTTCGGTTCGCTCGGCCTGATGACCAGCGTGCTGATGACCCCGGACGGCAAGACGGTCGAGGCCGAGGCCGCTCATGGCACAGTAACCCGGCACTTCCGCCGCCACCAGGCCGGGGAGAAAACATCGACCAACCCGATCGCCTCGATCTTCGCCTGGACCCAGGGGCTCCACCACCGCGGCCGGATGGACGAAACCCCTGAGGTGACGGAGTTCGCCGGCACCCTCGAACGGGTCTGTGTGGAAACGGTCCAAAGCGGGAAGATGACCAAGGACCTCGCCCTGCTGATCGACGCCGAACACCCGTGGCAGACCACCGAGGAGTTCCTCGCCTCGATCGACGAGAACCTGAAGCAGGCGATGGTCTGATCCGACGCGGACCAGCCAGCCAGAACAACAAGGAGAACCAGAGAACGTGAGTACCCCCGTGAAGGTCACCGTCACCGGCGCCGCCGGTCAGATCGGCTACGCCCTGCTGTTCCGGATTGCCAGCGGCCAGCTGCTGGGCCCGGACACAAGGGTCCACCTCAGTCTGCTGGAGATCCCGCAGGCGGTGAAGGCCGCCGAGGGCACCGCGATGGAGCTCGACGACTGCGCCTTCCCGCTGCTAGATCACATCTCGATCAGCGATGACCCGAAGCGGGCCTTCGACGGGGCCAATATCGGCCTCCTGGTCGGGGCCCGGCCGCGTGGTCCGGGCATGGAGCGGGCCGACCTGCTTGAGGCCAATGGTGGCATCTTCAAGCCGCAGGGCGAGGCGATCAACGCCGGTGCCGCGGACGACATCCGGGTGCTGGTGGTCGGGAATCCGGCCAACACCAACGCCCTGATCGCCGCCTCCGCCGCCCCGGACGTGCCGAAGGACCGTTTCACCGCGATGACCCGGCTCGACCACAACCGGGCGATCGCCCAGCTGGCCAACAAGCTCGGCAAGCCGGTTTCCGCGGTGAAGAAGATGATCATCTGGGGCAACCACTCGACCACCCAGTACCCGGACATCAGCCATGCGCTGGTTGACGGCCAGCCGGCCCCGGGGCTGGTGGACGACGACGCCTGGGTCCGGGACGAATACATCCCCCGGGTCGCCAAGCGCGGTGCCGAGGTGATCGAGGCCCGCGGTTCCTCCAGCGCCGCCTCGGCCGCGAACGCGGCGATCGACCACGTCCACGACTGGGTGCTCGGCACCCCGGCGGACGACTGGGTCTCGATGGGAATCCCCTCGGACGGCTCCTACGGGGTGCCGGAGGGAATCATCTCCTCCTTCCCGGTCACCTGTTCCGGCGGCAGGTACGAGATCGTCCAGGGACTCGAGATCGACGAGTTCTCCCGCGAGAAGATCGATGCCTCCGCCAGCGAGCTGGTGGAGGAGCGCCAGGCCGTAGCCGACCTCGGCCTGGTCTAGCGAACCCCTTTCGGGGTGGGGCCCGTAGGTATCCATATGGACACCGACGGGCCCCACCCCCGCTGATTTGGCGGGTTTCGGCCGTCCGCTTGGGTCGCGGGGCCGGTGGGGATGGCCCGGTGGCGTGAGCCCGAGCCCCTAACGCTTCAGTCCGAACCGGAAGGTCTCCGAGACCCGTATCCCGTTCGAGGAGGAAACGCCGACGGTCACCACGATCGAGCCGGACTTGCGGTTCCGGGCGAGTCGCCGCCAGGCCCGGTTGGTGACGAGCCGCAGCTTCACGACTCTCGAGCCACCGGCGGGAATCGGCCTGGTGCTGAACCGGGCTCCTGAATTGACCCCACCGCCCCGGACCCTCGCCACCGTGGTTGCCCTCCGGATCCTGCAGGTGCCGTTCGGACACTTGACCCTGACCGCAGTGAAGCTGCGGCTGCGTGTCAGCCTGACCACCGGCCTGCTCACCCGGATCACGTCCGGCTTGTAGAGGTCCGGGTTGAGGCCGGGCGGTCCCTGCCGGCCGGTCGGACCGGTCGCCCCGGTAGCCCCGCTGGTCCCCGGGGCTCCCGGAGCTCCGGGGTTTCCGGGGGTTCCCGGGACTCCCGGGGATCCCGGAGCTCCCGGCGTTCCGGGGGATCCTTCCGGTCCACGGAGGTCGGTCAGCCAGGGGTCGAAGCTGACGTCACCACCGGTCTGGATCTGGTTGATTCCGCCACAGTCCGGGTTCACATCCGGTCGATGCGGCGGGGACGGGTTGCCGTTGTCGGTGTAGTTGGGGCCCTCTTCGCAACCCCACCAGTTCTGGCGCGCCTCGATCGGGACCGGGGTGGGATTCGAGATCGCGCTGACCGGACTGGACCCGTCGATCCGGTTTCGGTGCACCGTGGTACCGATCGGGTAGAGCGGGGACCCGACGCGCGGGATCACCGCGATGGATTGCAGGAAGATGAGAACGTCCTGACTGATGTTGTCGTGGATGAAGGCGCCCCGGACCATCCCCGCCAGCTGGATCCCGAACCCGAATGGCGCTACCGCCTTGTTCGTGATCGTGTTGCCCTCGATCACCGGTTCGGTCACCGAACCCCGGTGGGCGGTGGCCAGAGTTCCGGTTGAAATCCCGATCGCCTCACCGGACCCGTCACCGAGGAGGACGCTGTTTCCACGGATCACCGGACGGTCGAATCCGAGTGCGGTCGGGCTGCTCCCGTCCGGATTGGCCCGGAACCTGATTTCCGACCCGACCACCGTGTTGCCGGCCACCGTCTGGGTTGCGTTTGCGGGATTCCCGGCCCCGCCGCCGCTCTCGGTCATCTGGTTCAAGTAGGACAGGCCGTTGACCGCCCCCCGGCAGAGCCTGCTGTTCCTCACCGTTGTCGGACGGGTCGAGTTTTCGATCAGCACTCCGTGGCCACCCTGGCCGCAGATCGAACCTCCGCTGAACATGATCTCGGCGCTGTTGGCAACCCGGTTCAGAAACTGAACGCCGTCGCCGGGCGTGCCCGCGGAGCCGTCCAGCTGAAGCTGCCGGAAGGTGTAGTTCGACGGTGGCCCGGAGATCGGCGGCTGCGCGAAAAGCCCCAGTTTGTTTCCGGCACCGACACTCGGGGCGCCGACCGAGGTGAACTCGATCACATTGAAGTTGCTGACCGTGACGTCACCGGCAGTCGTGACCCCGATCGTGCCTCGGTCGGTCGCCGTGGTGGAGAGGCCGCCGCTGATCGTGGTCTGCTGGCTGCCATCGACGGTGCCGAGCAGGGTCAGCGGCTTGGTGATCTGAACCCCGTTCGGGGTTTCGACGAAGGTGCCCGGGCCGACGTTCACGGCGTCGCCGGGAGCAGCCAGATTCACCGCATAGGCGATCGTCTGGCAGGGCGAAAGGACAGGGCCGCAGACCGGACTGTCGGTTCCCGTGGTCTCCACCTGGATCGAAGCTGCCGAGGCCTGACCTGCGGTCAGAAGCAGTCCGGTCGTCGCCAGCAGCATCAGCTAGTGAATATGCCGGCGAACCCGGCCCGGCTCCCTGTTTCCTCGCTCCATCGACTTGAACATGGGTCTCCCTTCATCGGTTCTGGACTTGAAGTAGGCCGGGTCGACTGCCACGGCTCCTGTAGCCAAGCACAGAAACCGTCGCAGGCAAGTTCCGGACCCTGTCGAACCCATCCGGTCGTTCATCGGGATGACCGACCCGGTGGGTAAGTTCGGTTCGTGGAGCCCACCCCGAGAGTTCTGATCGCGCGAGAGTTGCTGCCGGCCGGACGGCGGGTTCTGGAGGCCGATCTCGAAGTGATCTCGCTCGGCCTGCAATCAACCAGGCAGGAGCAGCTGGCCGCGATCCCCGGTATGTCCGCGCTGGTCGCGGACCTCACCGTCCGAATCGATACCGAACTGCTCGAAGCCGCCGGTCTCGGGCTGCAGGTGGTTTCGAACTTCGCGGTCGGGTACGACAACATTGATCTGGACGCCTGCCGGGAGCGAGGGGTGGCCGTCACCAACACCCCGGGGGTCCTGACCAACGCGACCGCCGAACTGGCGCTGGCACTTGCCCTCGCCGCGGCCCGCGACCTGCCGAAGGCCGAATTGAAGCTGCGGGCGGGGGAGTGGCGAGGCTGGGACCCGGGCGAGTATCGGGGTTTCGAGCTGGCCGGGGCGACGGTCGGGGTCGTCGGGCTGGGACGGATCGGCACCCGTTTCGCCGAGCTCGTTTCCGGGTTCGGCGGCGACCGGCTCTTCGCCTCGCGCCGTCCGAAGCCGGAAGTGGAAGAGCGACTCGGCCTGGAACGGGTTGACCTGTCCGAACTGCTGCGGCGTTCGGATCTGGTCAGCCTCCATCTGCCGGCGCTGCCGGAAAACCATCACCTGATCAACCGGCAGTCGCTTGCGCTGATGAAACCGACCGCGATCCTGGTTAACACCGGCCGTGGCACCCTGGTTGACTCCCTCGCGCTGGCGGAGGCATTACAGGCCGGTCAGCTCGGGGCGGCGGGCCTCGACGTTTACGAGGGGGAGCCCGAAGTTCCGCCGGAACTGCTGGCGGCACCTCGGACCGCGCTGGCCCCGCACATCGGTTCGGCCACCTTCAGGACCCGTGACGCGATGGCGGAACTGGCCGCCCGGAACGTGCTCGCGGTGCTCTCCGGAGAGGAACCTCCGGCCCGGGTCGCCTGAGAACCGGCCGGCCCTCATCCCGCCGCCCCCACCGGCCGGACCGGCCGGTGGGTTTGAGTCCGTCAGCGGTTCA
The DNA here is from genome assembly GCA_023958085.1 of Solirubrobacterales bacterium. GTDB lineage: Bacteria > Actinomycetota > Thermoleophilia > Solirubrobacterales > 70-9 > 67-14. The sequence continues at coordinate 448,722 of JAMLGI010000001.1, forward strand.
GGCCGGCGGTTACGTCGCGGTTGGTTACCCGGCCGTTGCTGGAGGAGACCATGATCGATGCGGTGATCGTTCCGACCCGGCCGCTGCGGGGCATTCTGCGGAGCACCCTTCGCGGCACGTTCACCCGGATCGACCGGGTTCGGCCGGCCGGGAACTGGCCGGTGGGGAAACTCGCGGTTCCGCGGTACACCTTGCCGCGAACGTTGATCCGGACGGTCACCTTCCGGATCAGGCAGCTGCCTTCACGGCAGGTGGTGGTCGCAATCCTGAAACTGCGGCGGGACGACCCGATCCGCACCCGTCCGTTGACTGCCGAGCGGACCAGCGGACGGCTGGAATCACCGCTGCCGCCGGTGCCCTTTGGTCCCCGTGGTCCACGCGGACCGGTCGGCCCTCTTGAGCCTTGGGAGCCGTTCGGTCCCTGGGGGCCCTGGGATCCGGTCGGACCCTGGGGACCCTGGGAGCCGGTTGGTCCCTCCGGTCCGGACGGCCCGGTCGGTCCATCCGAGCCGGTCGGTCCGGCGGGACCGGTCGGTCCATCGGGCCCTTCCAGTTCGGTCAGCCACGGATTGAAGTAAACGAGACCGTCGGCCTGGGTCTGATCGATCCCGGCACATTCCGGGATCGTGCCGGTGCGATGCGGAGGTGAGGGATGGCCGTTGTCGTTGTAGTTCGGCCCGTCGTTGCAGCCCCACCAGTTCTGGGTTGCCTGGATCGGCTCCGGGGTCAGGTTGGACACCGCCGCCGTCGAGCTGGCGTTGACCAGCCGGTTGCGGTAGGCGGTCACATCGGTCGGGTTCAGGAAGGTGCCGGGGGTTGTGGATTCGACCGGTGTGGTCCGGAGGAAGGTGTCCACATCCTGCGAGATGTTGTCGCGGACAAGCGGATTCCGGACCAGACCGAGAACGTTGATTGCGGTTGCACCCGGAGTGCTGGAGGAGATCGTGTTGCCGGTCACCTGGGCCTCGTTGATCGCGCCGCGGTAGTTGTCGGCGTACTTGCCGGTGGAGAGCTCGATACCGGGACCCCCCGCGCTGCCGAGCATGATGCTGTTGTCCCGGATCACCGGCCGGTTGAAGCCGGGTGCTGTCGGCAGTGCCCAGCTGACGTTGGCTTTGAAGATGATTCCGCTGCCGAGGAACACGTTGTTGGCCACCGTCTGGACGGCGTCGTCCCGATTATCGGCCCCGTTGGTGATGTCACCCTCGAGGTTGTAGTAGGCGAGGTTGCCTTTTCTGCCCTGGCAGATCGTGCTGTTTTCGACCGTGATCGTCTTGACCGCGTTCTCGACGAGGATGCCGGTGCCATCCTGACCGCAGACCGTTCCACCGCTGAACAGGATCTCGGCGGTCTGGCCGCTGGTGAAGTTGCGGAAGCGGACTCCGGTGGCGTCCGGGCCGTCCGAGCCGATCACGTCGACGTTGCGGAAGGTGTACTTCCAGGGACCGCCTGTAGCGGTCGGCCGAACCATCAGGCCGGTCTTGTTGCCGGTGTTGATGTTCGGCGTTCCGTTCGACCTGAACTCGATAATGGTGATATTTCGAATGGTGATGTCTCCGGCAACGTTGTTCATCCGGATCGTCCCCGCAATCGGCAGGACTGGTGCGGTGACCAGCCCGCCGCTCACAATGGTTTTCGCGGCGCCGTTCCTGGTGCCGTTCAGGGTGAGGGGCTTGTTGATGTCGACTCCGTTCGGCGCCTCAACGAAGGTGCCCGGGCCGACGTTCACCGTGTCTCCGGGCGCCGCGAGATTGACCGCGTAGGCGATCGTCAGGCAGGGCGTGAGGATCGGCCCGCAGCCCGGGGCGTCGGTGCCGGTGGTTTCCACCTGAAGCGAGGCGGCCGAGGCCTGCCCGGTGGAAACTGCCAGGACGGTGATCAAGGCCAGTTGTAGTCCAAGGATCAACCGGCTCGTTGGCCGACGCCGACCGCCCGGCCGTCCGCCCTGCTCCCTCTTCCGTGAATCCCGCATCGGACCCTCCCTTATGTGGTTGTCCAGAACTCCGACGCTTGCGCGTATTGGGCGAAAAGAGTACCAGAGTGTTTGCCGGATGATCGTCAAATCGTCCGGCAGCGACCACGAAGCGAGGATCGGACCGAGCAGTGCCTTCGGACAGTCAGCTCGGCCGTTCGGCCTTGCGTGACTTCGGCACCGTGCGGAAAACGTGGTCCCAGAACGTGGTCGAAACGCCGTAGCCGTAATGGTGATCCTGGAAGTGGTGCCGCATGTGGTGTTCACGCAGCCGTTTCGCCGCCTTCGACCGCGGGGCGAAATGGTGAACGTAGTAGTGGGTGTAGTCGTAGATCAGGTACCCGACCAGAAACCCGGCGAAAATCGCAAACCCGTACGGAGAACCGAAAATCAGCATGAAAGCCAGGTAGAAAAGCGCCGCCAGGGGCAGGCTGGCGGCGGGGGGCATGACCAGCCGCATCGGATCGTTGGGATGGTCATGGTGCACGCCGTGCATCACGAAGTTGAACTTTTCGCCGCCCTTGATCTTCGGAACCCAGTGGAACAGGGTGCGGTGCAGCCAGTACTCGGAGAAGGTCCAGATCGCGAGCCCGCCAACGAAACATCCGACCAGTCCGAGTGCAGCCAGACCCCGGTCCGCGGCGAGGTAGATCATCACCGCGATCACCGGGATGTAGATCAGCGCCGGCACGACGGGATGGACCCGCGAGAAAAAATTGAGGAAGCGGTTGTCGAACAGATCCGGCGACGCGGCCAGTTTCGAGGTTCTTCCGGAAGATCCCATCTCGCTTTCTAATGGTAGCGTGGACGGTCGTTCGAACTTCGAAGGGACCGAAAAAACCGATGGAACAGACCGCAACAGCAGTAGACCGGGACTTCAAGGTCGCCGATCTCAGCCAGGCCGCATACGGCCGCAAGGAGATCGAGCTGGCCGAGCACGAGATGCCCGGCCTGATGGCCACCCGGCGTGAATTCGCCGACTCGCAGCCCCTGGCCGGGGCCCGGATCACCGGCTCGCTCCACATGACGATCCAGACCGCAGTTCTGATCGAGACTCTGACCGCGCTCGGGGCCGAGGTTCGCTGGGCGAGCTGCAACATCTTTTCGACCCAGGATCACGCTGCCGCCGCGGTGGCGGTAGGTCCGGACGGCACTCCGGAGGACCCGCAGGGCGTTCCGGTCTTCGCCTGGAAGGGCGAGACCCTGGAGGAGTACTGGTGGTGCACCGAACAGGCCCTGACCTGGCCCGAGGCGGGTGCGGACGGGTCGACCGGTCCGAACATGCTGCTCGACGACGGCGGTGATGCCACCCTGCTGATCCACAAGGGAGTCGAGTTTGAAGCCGCCGGTGCGGTGCCGGATCCCTCGACCGCCGATTCGGAAGAGTTCCAGGTCGTCCTCCAGACCCTGACCGACTCACTGGCTGCCGACGCCTCCAAGTGGACCGAGCTCTCGAAGGGGATTCTCGGCGTGACCGAGGAAACCACCACCGGCGTCCACCGGCTCTACGAGATGCTGGAAAGGGGTGAGCTGCTGTTCCCGGCGATCAACGTCAACGACTCGGTGACCAAGTCGAAGTTCGACAACCTCTACGGCTGCCGTCACTCGCTGATCGACGGGATCAACCGCGCCACCGACGTGATGATCGCCGGAAAGACCGCGGTGATCTGCGGTTTCGGCGACGTCGGCAAGGGCTGTGCCGAGTCCCTTCGTGGGCAGGGCGCCCGGGTGATCGTGACCGAGATCGATCCGATCTGCGCGCTCCAGGCCGCGATGCAGGGTTACGAGGTCCGCCGACTCGGCGAGGTGGTTGAGACCGCCGACATCTTCATCACCACCACCGGCAACAAGGACATCATCACCGCCGAGGACATGGGCCGGATGAAGCATCAGGCGATCGTCGGCAACATCGGCCACTTCGACAACGAGATCGAGATGGCCGGCCTCGAGGCCACCCCCGGCATCGAGAAGATCGAGGTCAAGCCGCAGGTCCACGAGTACAGGTTCAGCGACGGCCACTCGATCATCGTGCTCTCCGAGGGACGCCTGCTCAACCTGGGCAACGCCACCGGACATCCCAGCTTCGTGATGTCGAACTCCTTCACCAACCAGGTGATCGCCCAGATCGAGCTGTTCAAGCACCGGGACAACTACGAGCTCGGAGTGTTCGTGCTGCCGAAGCACCTCGACGAGAAGGTCGCCCGGCTCCACCTCGACGCGCTCGGAATCAGCCTGACCCGGCTGAGTGAAGAGCAGGCCGCCTACATCGGCGTTCCGGTTGAGGGGCCATACAAGCCCGACCACTACCGCTACTAGCGGGCGGCCCGCAGGAACCACCAGCCGCACGCTGGCTTCGTCAGCAGCCGGAAACGAACAGCTCACGCACCCGCGTACTATCGCGGTCCGTTTCCGGCTGAGTCCTCGCCATCGCACGGCTGGAGGCCCCTGCGAACCACCCGTGAGGGCGGGTACTGCCCCGGAACCGCCAGAGCGGCGTCTGCGGCGTCACCGGAAGGAAACGACCAGCTCAAGTACGTGAGTACGATCGCGGGCCGTTTCCTTCCGGTTCCTTGCATCCATCCACTCTGGACGGCCCCGGTGCAGCACCCGCGTGGTCAACCGGCAGCGTTGAGGTAGATCCCCGGGACCACCAGAGCGGCGTCTGCGGCGTCACCCAGCCATCGACAGCAGGGTTTTCGCACCATGCGACTGACAGGCTTCCCCTCGATGGCTGGAAATCGGTGCCGACAGTACTTTTCGGTACACGAGGTGCCGATTTCCAGACGAATGACGCAGTCAGCGGACGGCTTTCACTTTCCAACCCGGAGCCACCAGCCGTTCGCTGACAAGGACTCGACAGAAAATGAGGGGCGATAGTACGTGTTCGGTACGTGAGCGCCTCATTTTCTGTCGCTGACGCAGTCAGCGGGCGGCTGGTGGCTCCGGGCCGAAGAGGGTGGGCCACCAGACCTTGACCAGACTGGCAGCAACCTCATCGGCCGATGATTCACCCTGGGCGAGGTGAAACTGCAGGCTGCGTTCGGTCATCAGGACCAGGCCCTCGGCCACCGCTGCTGCGTCGATCGCATCGGGGATCTCCCCCGCCCGCTGCAGCCGGACGATCTCGTCGGAGGTACCTTCGGTCACGCTCTCCAGAACCGAGCCCCAGAGTTCCCGGACCTCCTCGTCGTAGGTGGCTGCCTCGGCGGCCAGGCCGAGCAGGTCGGAACTGTCGGCGTAGATCCGGCAGATCGAGTAGATGGCGCTTTCCACATCCCGTCTTGGATTCCCTGTATCCCGCCAGCAGCGACCGAGCCGGGCCTGGTGGGAGACGATCAGGTCTTCCAGCGCACCGAGGAGCAGCTCCTCCTTGTCCCCGAAGTAGACGTAGAAGGCGCTGCGGGTGACGCCGGCCTCGCGAGCCACGTTCTCCACGGTCAGGTCCTTGAAGGAACGCCGGACCGAAAGGTTCAGGGCGGCGTCGATCAGTTCCTGCCGAACCCGTTCATGGCGGCGACGGCGATCATGGCGGCGTTCGAGTGAACCGGGCACCAGCGAAGCATAGGCACCGGTCCCGACAACATCAGCCATCTACGGCAGGTCTCGCGCACCATGAGACTGACAAGCCTCCCGTCGATGGCTGGGGCTGGAGGTTTCTGTGGCCTGGGTTGCTACTTGGCCGCGGGTTCTAGCCGGGCTTGATCTCGAACCGAAGCTCGGTCGTACGAGTCGTGTTGGCCGACTCGTCGGTCGCCCGGAACACGGCCACATACTGACCGGATCGAGGCGACGGGAAGGTGGCCGAACGGGCCCCGAAACGGACCAGGTTCTGACCCACATGGGCCTGCCACTCCGAGTACCCGGCATAGGTTCGAACCCGCTTCACGAACACCTTTTTTCTGGTGCGGACCACCTTGACCCGGACCTTGCCGCCCCTGCCCCGAACCCGTTTCGTGCGCTTGACGGTCTTCCAGCGGTACTGCGGGACCAGACGGTAGTAGTCAACCTCGGCAATGCCCCGCTCCCCGATCGAAAAGCGGAGGCCGATCCCCTTGCCCCGCGGTCCGATCACAGCGGGACCCGGGTTCATGCCGTCCCGGGTGAAGAAGACATCATCGATGATCGGCGCGTCGAGATCGTAGTTCAGCACCGGGGGTGGACCGGGGTCGGATTCCGGGTCTCCGGGAGTGTTGCTGACAGTGACCGTGCCCCGGACCGAACTGTGGACCTTGCAGACGAACAGGTAGGTGCCCGGCTGGTCAAAGGTCACCCTGTACTGGCGGCCGAGTGACTGAAACGGAACGTTGGTCTGCGGGTCGGAATCCCACTGGGTTGCGTTCGGGGCCTGGCCGGTGACCGAGTGCTGCAGATCGGGCCCGATGAAGTCCCAGGTGACCGACTCCCCGAGGTTCACCTCGGCGTCCTTCGACCACTTGAAGTCACCCAGCGAGATCCGGGTGCTGTTGGCCCCCGCCACGGCCGGGGCCAGGCCGGCAAGCCCGACCAGGGCAACGAGCCCGACCAGCAGGGCCGTCAGGCGGCCACCGGAGATCAGTCGACCAGGTACCACCCGCTCATCCCTTCATGGAGATGGGAGAAAACGTGACAGTGGTAGAGCCAGCGACCGGGGTTGTCCTCCTTGAAGCGGACCCGGAACGAGTCCCCGGGACCGAAGGTCTTGTTGTCGATCATCACCCCGTTCTCCTCCCAGCGGTGGCCGTGGAGGTGAAAGGTGTGGAAGTCGTTGTCCATCCCGTAGACGTGGATCGCCACGTCATCCCCGACCGTCGCCCGCATCGTGGTCGTGTTGCCGGTGAAGGCCCGGCCGTTGATCGCGAAGAAGGCCTGACGCAGCTCGCGGAAGACCGCAGGTGAAAAGTTGTGGAAGGCCAGGAAGTACTCCCGGTCGGGCGGTGGTTCGTTCGGATCGCGGATCACCAGCGGCCCGAAGAGGCCCTTGTAGAGCGGCAGCGGATCGAGCGGTCCGTGGTCGTGGTAAAGCCAGGTCCCCTGGGTTCCCTCGGGGCATTCCCAGACGTAGGTGAAGGTCTGGCCGCGCTGGACGAATCCGCCCGGATCGGTCCACCATCCCTTGTAGGAGCCGTCCATCTCCATCGCGTAGAAGGCGCCGTGGGGATGCATCGTGACCGGTCCGGGGGTGAGATTCCTGAAGTTGACGACCAGGGTGTCGCCGACCGTTGCGTCGAGAAGCGGTCCCGGGATCGTCGGGGTCTTGGTCAGCGGCTTGCCGAAACCGGGAGTCCAGGCCCGGTAGCCGTAGGCGGAGACGGTGGAGCGGCCCTTGCGCTTCAGGCTGGACCACATCATCTCGTCCCGCTTCTTCGGGATCACGTTCCACTTCATCGGTTCCGCGGTGATCCAGTACTCCTTGCGGTTACCCGGGATCGAGGCGTTGCTGATCGGCGGGTTCTTGCCGGCGGCCTTGACCTTCGGCGGGACCGGGATCTTGCGGGAAAGCTTCCCGATGTCGGTGCCGCCGTCGACCTTGAACTGCTTGCCGCCGATGCTGCAGAGCAGGGCGGCACCGCCAACCCCGAGGAAGCTGCGCCGGCTGACCGGCTCAAGGCTGAAACCGTTCTCTTCGCTTTCGGGCGGGTCCTGGCTCATGGAGTCACCGTGACGTTGAGGATCTGGGTTTTCTGATGAAGGGAGCATCGAAACTGATACACGCCGGGAACGGTAAAGGTGCGCTGGAAGGTGGTCCCTTCGGTGGCGGTGCCGCCCATCTCGAAGTCAAAGGGGCTGACCCCCTTCGGGTGCGACCAGAGGCTCACGTTGTGGGCCGAGTCCCGGTTGTCGGGATCCCAGACGAAGCGGACCGCCTCACCGGTCTTGATCTCGAGACTCGTCTCCGGGTTCTCCCGGCCGGCCCAGGTGTCGCGGATCCCGTCCCGGATCGGCAGGAAACAGCTCGACTGGATCACGTCACAGCCGTTGTCGGTGACCCAGACCTCGTGGATCGCGGTCGGCGCAACCGGTTTCACCGGCCGTGGCTTTGCCGTCTGGCGCCGGGCAATCCGGCGGTACTTGGCCTTGACCCGCTTGACACAACGCAGGCGCTTCACCTTGACCCGAACCGTGCGACACCGCTTGAGCTCCCGGTCCCGGGCCTTCTTCTGGGCCGGCTTCAGACCCTTGAGTCCGGTGGCTGCGACAGACCCGGCGGTCGATCCGGGCCCGGCGGGCGCCGTCGAAGCGACGGCGACCTCGCCCGCGCCGGCCCAGAGAAGGACCAACGCGAACGCTGTCGCGAATGTCAGCCGGGCCTTTTCCAAGCCTTCCTTCCGCGGCCTACTTCGAGACCTGGACGTCCATCGTCATGCCGGCGTGGAGCGAGCAGAACAGGTTGTAGGTGCCGGGCGTCTTGAACTGGCGCTTGAAGGTGCCACCCGGGCCGCTCATGACCGAAGACTCGTAGTCGAACGGGCTGACCCCGGCCGGACCGCTCATCAGGCTCACGTTGTGACCCTCCGGGCTGGTCGAGAACTTCCAGTCCCACTTGATCCAGTCGTAGGCCTTGAGGTTGACCAGGGACGGTGCGTAGTAGTCGTCCATCACGTCGACCTCGACCGTCTTGCCGCTCGGCGGCTTCGGCTTGGTCCGGGCCAGCTTCGCGTACTTCTTGTTGACCTTCTTGATGCAGGCCTTGCGCTTCTTGGCGTTGCGCTGCTTCTTGCACTTCTTCAGCGCCTTCGCCTTGGCCTTCTTCTGCTTCTTGGTGAGCGCGCTGGTGGTGGCGGTGGCCGAGCTCGAAGCTCCTTCCGACGCCGCGCTGGCGGCGGTGGTGCCGATCGCTCCCGCGATCAGCACCACCACCAGCGCAACCCACATACCCTGCATCCGCTTGATGAGTGTGGTCTTCATCTCTTCCTTTTCCCTGGCTCGCTCAGATCACGGACCGCAAACGGCCGGGTCGGTCCGCTTCTCGGTGTAGCCCGGGAATGCGGGATGGAACTGGTTCGGCCCGGTCGGCGTCACCGGCGTGTGCCACGAGCACTCCTGCTGGTCGGGCGGGTTCTGGCCCGCGTAACCGAGCACGGTGTCCGGGTTCATCACCACGTTGAGATCGCCGTCGACCTCCACCTGGATGCCCTGGGTGATGTCGAAGCTCGAGGTGTTCTTGTTGAACGCCCTCGGGGGCTTCGGTTCACAGGACGGGTAGAGCTGGGCCTGGGTCTTCGTGCCGGGAGAACCGAACTTGGCTCCCAGGACGTAGGTGACGCCACCCGAGGCAACGTTGCCGGACCAGCAGTTGCCACCACCGGTGTTGTCGGTCATGAAGTCGGTCCCGTTCGGGTCGACTCCGTCGCGGCCCATCTTGTTGCCGGTGAAGTGGTTGTTCAGGTTCTTGCCGTCGTCATCCACGTTGGCGACAACATCGAACGGCTGGAACACCGGTGCCGAGAAGGTGGCTGCGCCCCACTTCTCGTTGCCGAAGATGTTGTTGTCGTAGACCTCGATGCCGTCGTTGCCGAACAGCATCACGCCGACCCCGGTCGGGAAGTTGACCGGTGCGCCGAGCAGTTCACCGAGACCACCGGAGACGGTGTGGAAGCTGGTGCCGCCACAGGTCGCCGGAGCCACGCCGGTGCAGTAGTAGTTGTAGTTGTTCCAGAACACGTCGTTGTCGTGGATCTTCATCCAGCCGGCGGGCTCGAACTTCTCCGAGTCCAGCGTGTTCGGGACGATCCCGGCGCCGTTGTTGTACCAGGCCGAGTTCTTGATCTCGACGTACTTCGAGTTGGTGCCGGAGTAGCCGAGGGTGTTCTGGAAGGCCTCGACGTTGTCGAGAACCGCCCACTTCGGGTTGGCCTGGCAGGGCTTCGGGTTGGAGCCCCGGTTGTTCCAGAGGGGATCGTCACACGGGGTCTCACCGATGTAGAAGCCGGAGTCGCCGGTGTTCCAGGCCTTCGAGTTCTCCATCAGCCCGCCGAAGCAGTTCCGGGCGAACAGTCCGTAGGCCCGGGTGTCGTTGGCGAGCAGGTTGTCCATCACGTAGTCCTCGCAACGCTCGCCGTAGGCGGGGTTGGTCGAGGCCCAGACGAACCAGACGTTGTTCTTGTAGTGCTGGCCCCACATGTTCTTCATCTTGAAGTTCTTGACGTTGCGGGCCTCGATCGCGTTCTGGGCCGGCTTGGTCGCGTCGTCACCCTCCTGCCAGAAGGGGTCGTTGCCCTTGACGATCGTCTTCGCGTTGGTGCCTTCGAGCAGAACCTGGCGCGCATCCTTCAGCGGCTTCTTGGCCTTGGTCACACCCATGATGGTCATGCCGTCGAAGTCCCGCTTCAGCTTGGTCTTCTCGGTGTAGACGAACACACCCTCGACGTAGGTGCCCGGCTGGACCCGGACCACGGCGTCGTGGCGCTTGGTCTTGAACTGCCAGGTGCCGGCCGCGTTGGCGCCGTTCTGGACGGTGCGGTACTTGCAGCCGTGCTTGCAGACGTCGAAGTAGCGGGCCTGCTCCTTCTTCAGGGCGCCCTTGGCCTTCGCCAGAGCCCTCCGGGCCGCGCGGGTCTGCTTCTTCGTGGTGCTGCAACGCTTGCGGGCGTTGCGCTTGGCCTTGCCCTTCGCCTTGCGCACCTTCTTGCAGGTTGCCTTCTGCTTCTTGACGGCCTTGTTGACCCGCTTCTGGGCCTTCTTGACCTTGGCCGTGAGCTGCGCCTCGCTGGCGCTTGAGTTCGCGCCGTCGGCCGCGGATGCAACCGCCGTCAGGCCGAACATGGCCACCAGGAAGGCCGCCATCAGGCCGACCAAAACACCAAAACGTTGCTTCATCTCTCTCCTAAGCAGATTTTCTCGCCCACGCCGAATGCGCGGTGCGCCCAACCAGAAAGAGTAAACCAACCGTGAACAAAAGGTTGCGGTCGATGACCTCCCGTGTTCACGAAGAACCGTGCCGGGTCCGGTCGGACCTCACGCCCGGGGGGTTTGCCGGTCTGATCGCGAGGAGCAGGTCTGGCGGCAGGACACGCCGTCGTGGCTCCCAGGCGTACACTCCTCGTCATGCCTCACGACTACGACTGGGTGATCGTCGGTTCCGGTTTCGGTGGCAGCGTCTCCGCACTTCGGCTTGCGGAAAAGGGGTACAGGGTGGCGGTGATCGAGGTCGGGAACCGCTTCGAGGATGACGACTTCGCCCGCTCCACATGGGATCTGCGTCGCTACTTCTGGATGCCGAAGCTGGGACTCCGGGGGATCGCCCGGATGACCCTGTTCAAGGATGTGTTCGCGCTTTCCGGCAGCGGGGTTGGCGGCGGCAGCCTCGGCTACGCCAACACCCTCTACCGGCCGCGGCCGGCCTTCTACACCGATCCTCAGTGGGGCGATCTGGCTGACTGGGAAAAGGAGCTCGGCCCCCACTACATGACCGCCGAACGGATGCTCGGTGTGACCCTGTACCGGGACGAGGGTCCGGCCGACAGGCTGCTCCACCGCTACGCCGCCGAGATCGGGGCCGACGGCACTTACGCCCACACCCAGGTCGGCGTCTTCTTCGGCGAGCCCGAGGTGACCGTGCCCGACCCGTACTTCGACGGTGAGGGGCCGGATCGCACCGGCTGCATCAAGTGTGGCCGCTGCATGGTCGGCTGCCCCTACAACGCGAAGAACACGCTGGTCAAGAACTATCTCCATTTCGCCGAGAAGCTCGGGGTGAAGGTGTTTCCCGGAAGGCAGGTCACAGCGATCCGCCCGCTGACCGTGGACGGCCGGGAGGACCCGCACGGAGCCGACGGCAGCCACGGCTTCCGGCTCCACACCCAACGCTCGGGGGCGGTCCTCCGGTACGGCCGGTCGAGCCTGACCGCAGCCCGGGTGATCGTCTCGGCCGGGGCGATCGGCACCAACAACCTGCTGGCCAACTGTCGCCACAACGGTGATCTGCCCGGGCTCTCCCCGAGGGTCGGCTACATGGTCCGCACCAACTCGGAGTCGATCCAGGCGGTCACCGCCCCGGACGACCGGGTCGATTTCAGCGAATCGGTGGCGATCACCTCCAGCATCTATCCGGATCCCGACACCCACATCGAGGTGGTCACCTACGGCAAGGCGGGCGGCGCGGTCTCCCGGCTGTTCACGGTGATGACCGGCGAGGGAACCCGGGTGACCCGGCCCCTCAAGTGGCTGGCGGCGATGGTCCGCCATCCCCTTGACACCCTGAAGGTCGTGTTCAAACTCCGCCACTGGTCGCAGCGAACGGTGGTGCTGCTCGTGATGCAGTCGATCGACGCCCACATGCGGCTGAAGCCGATCCGGAAGCTGTTCGGCAAGGGGGTCCGACTCCAGACCGAGCAGGATCCGGACAACCCCAACCCGACCTTCATCCAGGCGGCCGAGGATGTGACCAGATGGTTCGCGAAGGAGACCGGCGGGGTTGCCCAGAGCGCTCTGGCCGAGTCAATGTTCAACATCCCCACCACCGCCCACTTTCTTGGCGGAGCGGTGGTCGGTGCCGGACCGGAAAGCGGGGTGATTGACGCCGACAACCGTGTGTTCGGCTACGAGAACCTGATGGTCTGCGACGGTTCGGCGGTCCCGGCCAACCCGGGCGTGAACCCGAGCCTGACGATCACCGCGATGACCGAACGGGCGATGAGCAAGATCCCGATGGCGGACGGCCGGGATGAGCCGCTGCATCTGCCGGACTCGGCCCGGCCCGCCCGGACCGCGGAAACGGTCGAGACGATCAGTCAGTCCGAGCCGGTTCCCGGCAAGCCGACCAGGCCGTCCGGCCCGGCCGACACCTGGACCCAGATCGAGTAGCCCGACCGAACCGGGCGAATCTGGATCAGTCTTTCTTCAGCTGCTTGACGTCGGCATTGAGTTCATCCACGCCGATCGGGCCTTCGATCCGCTGCCTGACCTTGCCGTCCCGGCCGATCAGGAACATCCAGGGTTCCGACTGGAGCCCGAACGCCTCGAGCTGGGGGCGGATGCCCTTGGTCGGGTCGTTCTCCTTGTAGACCTCGTTGTGGATGAAGACCACGTCCTCACCGGTTTCGGCCTTGACCTGCTCGGCCACGTCAACCACCGGTCCGCAGACCTTCGACTGGCAGAGCGCCGGGGTGGCAAAGACCAGGACCACCGGTTTCTTGCCCAGGACCTGCTTGAGGCTCTGGTCGTGCATGTTCGAAGGGGGCTGGCGGGTGTCGATCTTCGAGAGGTCGCCACCGACTTCGTCCTTGGTCGGGGTCGCGATCTTCGGGGCCTTCTGGCCCACCCTGATCACCTCGGGCTGGGCGCCGACGTTGAGGCTCGGAACCCGGGTGGCGTCGAAGCCACTGCCGTCCTTGATCAGGGCGATCACGTGCCAGGGGCCGGGTTGGCCCAGCCTGACGTCGTTGACCACGTAGAAGGAGGTTGCTTCGCCCTCACCGCCGGCGCCCTGCGACCGGAAGGCCGCTTTGGTCTCCAGCGAAACCAGCTTCGCCGGCAGTGGCCCCTCGACCCTCGAGGTCGGGGTCTTGGCGAAGTAGAGGGCGACCTCGGCGTCATCGACCTGGGTGCGGTCAGCCTCGAAGACCCCGAACGGGTAGCGGTTCTTGCCGACCTCGAACACGCTGGCGGCCGGAGCCACGACCAGGTCGGTCGGAGTCTGGGCGGTCAGGACCTGCTCGATCGTCTTGCCCTCGGCCGACGGGAAGTCGGAGGCGGGCGGTGCGGCAGTGGGCTCAGACTGATCGGACGAACCGCCGCAGCCGATCGCGACAAAGCCGAAGGCGAGAGCCGCGAACAGCACGATGGCGGGAGCGGCGAACCGCCGGATTCGGGGTGAAGGAGGTGTGATCACCCATCGGAAAATACCTGACCGCGCCACCACGACCCGGAATCAGGGTGGGCACGCATACCGTCAAATGGACCGGTATGCATGCCCACCCTCGGAGGAGGGCTAGCCCTGGGTGGCGGCGTAACGCTCGGCCACGTACTCCCAGTTGACCACGTTCCAGAAGGCGTCCAGGTAGGCCGGGCGCTTGTTCTGGTACTTCAGGTAGTAGGCGTGCTCCCAGACGTCGGCGCCCAGCAGCGGGGTCTTGCCGGCCGAGACCGGGGAGTCCTGGTTGGCGGTCGAGATCACCTCAAGGCCACCGTCACCGACGACGAGCCAGGCCCAGCCGGAGCCGAACTGGCCGACGCCGGCCGCGTTGAACTTTTCCTTGAGTGCATCGAGCGAACCGAAGGTCGAGTCGATCGCCGCGGCGAGGTCGCCGCTCGGGGCGCCACCACCGTCGGGGCTCATCATCTTCCAGAACAGCGAGTGGTTGGCGTGACCGCCGGCGTTGTTGCGGACCGGGCCCTGCTTGTCGGCGGGCAGGGAGTCGAGGTTGGCGAGCACCTCGTCGACGTCCCGGTCGGCCCACTCGGTGCCCTCCAGCGCAGCGTTGGCCTTGTCGACGTAGGCCTGATGGTGCTTGTCGTGATGCACCCGCATGGTCGCTTCGTCGATGTGCGGTTCGAGCGCGGCGTAGTCGTAGGGAAGATCAGGAACTTCGTAGGCCATGTTCACTCCTCGCCTGGAAGGCAGTTGGGGGGTTGGACTGTCACTTACCCAATCCTACGAGTCTGTCTCGCCGGGCAACTCCTGCGGCCCGGTGCCCGCGTCCCCCGGTTCCCCGCCGGGGCCGGGACGGAGCAGGACCGACGCCGCGAGTGCACTGACCCCGATCAGAACGATGCTGACGGCCACAATCGCGTGATAGCCGGAGACGAAAGCCAGCCGGGATGCCTCGACCAGTGGTTCGGCCACCGTGGCCGGCAGCCCCTGGGCGACCTCGGCCGCCCGGCTGATCGACTCGCGGGCCTGATCCAGAGCGGTCGCGCCGATCCCGTTCACCGGTTCAAGCCGGGCCGAGTACACCACCGCCATGACCGAGCCGAGCACCGCCACCCCGAAGCCGGAGCCGAGCTCGTAGGCGGTCTCCTCGATCGCCGCGACCCCTCCCGCTTCGTCTGCGGGAACCGAGGAGATGATCACATCGTTGGCGGCGACCAGCGCCACCTCCAGCGCGAACCCGATCACCAGGAACCCCGGCCAGAGCAGGATGTACTGGTCGGGCAGCCCGAGCCAGAACATCGGAGCCAGCCCGACGGCGGTGGCGCCGAGTCCGATGGTGATCGTCCACCGGGTCCCGATCCGGGACAGCACCCGGGCAGCGAGCAGCCCACCGGCCAGGGAGGAGGCCATCAACGGCATCAGCCGAACCGCGGCGGCCAGCGGCTCCAGATCCAGCACCAGCTGCAGATACTGGGCGCCGAAAAACTCGATGCCGACCAGGCCGAACATCGCGAGGAAGACCGCTGCGACCGCGACCGCGAACTCCCGGCGGGCGAACAGTCGCACGTTCAGGAGCGGCTGGACGGCGCGAAGCTGGCCCCGGCAGAAGAGCACGAGGCAGAGGGCTCCGACAGCAAGGGAGCCGAGCGCCGGCAGACTGAATATCCCGTAGCGGGCCGCCTCCTTGATCCCGAAGGCGATTCCGAGGATGCCGATCCCGCCGAGGATGATCGCCCCTGTGTTCCACGGCGGCGGGGCGACGGCCCGGCTCTGGGGCAGGAGCCGAACCGTGAACGGGAGCACCAGCACCACGATCGGCACGTTGATCAGGAAGACCGCGTGCCAGGAGAAATGCTCGACCAGGAAACCGCCGACCAGCGGGCCGATCGCCGCCCCGGTCGTCGCGATGGCGCTCCAGATCCCGACCGCCCGGACCCGTTCGTCCCGGTCGCGGAAGACGTCGCGGACGATCGACATGGTCGCCGGCAGAACCATCGCACCGCCGATTCCGAGGACCGCCCGGGCGGCGATCAGGGCCGAGGCCGAGGGGGAAAGCGCGGCGGCGACCGAAGCCAGGGCGAACACGATCAACCCGGCTTGCATCAAGGTGCGCCGCCCGATCCGGTCGCCGAGCAGACCGGCGAGCAGCAGCAGTGGCGGTGCGACAAGCGAGTAGACGTCGATGATCCAGAGCAGCTGGATCGCGGTCGGGTCGAGATCGGCCGAGATCGCCGGGGCGGCGATGTGAAGCACGGTCACGTCGATCACCACGATCAGAAGCGCCGCGCAGAGCACCCAGAGGATCGCCCAGCGCCGCGGATGCGAGGGCCGGGGGTCGTTCATCGTGGGCCTCGGCGAGCGGACTCGGCCAGCACCCCGTCGAGGATCGCCGACCGCACCAGCCGGGGGACGTCCCTCGTTCCCGCGTAGCCGTCCTCAACCAGGTACCAGGCCGACATCACCTGGGCTCCGAGCGAGTAGCCCAGCCACCGTGATGGCAGATCGGTCCGGAAGAGACCCTCCCGCTGGCCCCGGAGGAAGAGCCTTTCGAGCCGGAGGTCCTGGTCCTCGAGCCGGTCGAGCAGCTCCCGGTTCTGCTCAAGGCTCGGGGTGGCGATCAGGAGCCAAAGCGACTGGGCGATCGGGTAGGAGTCGTCGATCAGACGGTCGAAGATCTCGAGTACGGAGTCGAGCTCACCGGACGGGGGCTGGTCACCAACCGGATCGACGCCGGCCGCGTCGAATCGCTCGTCGCAGCGCTCCAGCAGCCAGCCGTAGATCGCCTCGACCAGCGCCTCCCGGGTGCCGAAGATCCGGTGGAGGGTCGCCCGGCTGACCCCGGCGACCGCGGCGATCTCGGCCGTGGAGGCACTGTGGTTTGCGGTCAGCGCACCCGCGACATCACCGAAGAGCTTTTCCCGTTCCGCATCCATCTAATACAGAAACGTATCACCTGAGACATTCTTGTCTTGCCACGCCCGGGCCGAATGGCGAGTCACCAGCCCTGCTCTCCTCCGGAATTCCTCCATCAGGTTCCGGAGGCCACCGGGACTCATGACCGACTTCCAGCGGCTCGGAGCTACAACCATCAACTGTCCGAAACAGGTGAGAAGATGTGCCGCAATCGGGCGACCGGCCCAGTTGAAACAGTTCCCGCGGGACAACAGATGGAGAAACACGATGCGACTCCTCACCTTCGCCACCGCCGCCGTTCTCACCGCCCTCGCAGTCATCGGCTGCGGCGTTGATGGCACCCCCGCAGAGTTCCGGGTCGGATGTCCGAAAACCATGACGGTCGGGGACAAGCTGAATATCGGAGCGATCGCCAGCAACCCAACCGACAGTGATTGGAAGCACCTCTACATGACGGTGCTCCAAGGGGAGGACGACTTCGCTTTCGGCCCGTCCAGCGAATGGGTTCGCGACGATGGCGCCGGTCCGACAACATTTCGAGGGGCAGGTATTGCGGCGCGGGATACAACCTCTACCTTGGAATTTCCGGTGACTGCGACGCGGGCAGGCAACATGACTCTGGAGTTGTCCATGTGGGGTGGCGATGGAACCGAGATGGTTCCGTCGGACACCAAGGTTGCGGTGTGTCAGTTCCCGGTGGTTTCGAGCCCTACACAAGCGACCATGAACGAGCCCACCAACGAACAGGCCACCGGAGCAAAACCCGCACCATCGATGAGTCCCGGCCAGGAACAGGCGCTCCGCTCGGCCAAGGAGTACCTCGAGTTCAGCGCGTTCTCCCGTGCGGGCCTGATCGAGCAGCTCTCTTCCTCGGCGGGTGGAGGATTCAGCCGGGCAGACGCGACCTACGCGGCGAACCATGTCGGCGCAGACTGGCGAGAACAGGCATATCGATCCGCGAAGGGGTACTTGGAGATGTCAGCGTTTTCGCTTTCCGGTCTGATTGATCAGCTCGCATCGTCCGCTGGCGGGCAGTTCACTGCGGCGCAGGCAAAGTACGGCGCGACCAAGGCATACAACGAACGGTAGCGGGGCCGACCCACCCCCGCCAGCCCCTTGGCGACGCCGCGAAAGCAGGAAACCCGCTGCTAGAGCGGGTTTCCTGTCATCGGGGCGCCCGGATTCGAACCGGGGACCTCGCCGACCCGAACGGCGCGCGCTACCAGGCTGCGCCACGCCCCGAGGGGTGTCGAGCCTACCGAAACAGCGCCCCCGGCCGCGCCCCGGCCGGGCCGGAATTCAGCGAACCTCGGAAATGGCCGCTTCGATGCGGGCCAGGTCCGGGGCATCCTGCACGATCTCGGTTCCCCCGGGGCCGGTCACGACCACCGCCGGTTCGGCCCGGATTCCGAGCTTGATCGCCAGCTTGTCCTGGGCTTCCAGGGCCTCGTTCATGGCACTGCCCTCACGGACACCGGCGTCAAAATCCTTCTGCCACTGGTCCGGATCCAGTCCCTGGATCGACTTGGCCAGATTGAGCAGGAACAGCCGGTCCACCCGGCCCTTCTTCTCGGCCTGTTCCTGGTTGCGGAACATCAGGTCGGTGAACTGCCAGGCCGCATCCTGGGCCCCGGCCGCCTCGATCCCGTAAAACGCGAGTTCGGTGGCGTTCCGGGTCAGCGAACGGTTGCGGAGCAGCATCTGGAGTTCCCCCGGACGAACCTGGGCGTTGACCAGGAGCGGGATCGTCTCCAGGTACTGATCCCGAAACTCCGAGGCCTGGGCGTCGAGGAAGACCTGCATCCGGACCGAGGCATCCTCCGGCCCGAGCCGGTCCCCCAGCTGTCGCACTCCGCCGAAAATGCGCTGGGTGTCGCCGGCACCGACCACCTTCTGATACTCGCCCTCCGGCTTGCGGGTGGCGATCCCGGCAATCGCGACCAGCAGTGCGACCGCTGCGGAAACCAGAATGAGCAGAATCCAGATCCGGCCCGGGCGGGCCTCCGACTTGACGTCGCCGTTCAACCGATCCAGCCTGCTCTCAGCCCGTGACCGACTTGTAGTAACGGACCGCCAGCCCGGTAAGCAGGGTGCGGAACGCCTCCTGGATGTCGACCCCCTCCTCGGCGGCGAACCGCCGGAGGCCGGCCTCCTCGATCGCCACGCTACGCTCGATCAGCTCCTCGATCAGCTCCGGATTGCGGTCCGAGAAGTAGGCGCCCATCGAGTAGAGATCGGTATCCATGAGCGACTCGATGAAGGTGTCACTCGTTGCGGCTGAAGTGTCCGTTGCCTCGCCCCGGTTCACGCCGCACATCTTACGGACTGCCGTTCCTGCCCGGAGAACCGGTATATGGTGGTCCGGTGGCATCCCGGAACGAAGTGATCGAGTTCTGCGACGACCTGCTCGAGATCGGGACCTACGGGGATTACGGCCCGAACGGCCTTCAGGTCCCCGGTGCCGGGTCGGTGACCCGGGTGGCAACCGCGGTGTCTGCGCACCTCGCCTCGATCGAGGCAGCCGTCGACGCCGGGGCCGAGCTGCTCCTCAGCCATCACGGGCTGTTCTGGGATTTTCACCCCCGGGCACTCACCGAAGCGATGGCGGCGCGGCTCAAGGTGGCCCTGGACGCGGGGCTTTCGGTGGCCGGTTATCACCTGCCGCTGGACGGGCATCCGGAGATCGGGAACAACGTCCTCACCGCCCGGCAGCTCGGGTTCGAGCCCGTACCGGGGCTGATCGGGGAGGTCAAGGGCCGCCACATCGGGACCGTCGCCCGCCGCCGGGATCCGGTCAGTCTCGATCAGCTGGTCGCGACGATCAGCTCCGAACTCGGACGGGAACCCCTCGTGTTCGATGCCGGGCCGGACCGGATCGGTTCGATCGGTGTGGTCACCGGTGCCGGTGCTTCCGACATCCACGAGGCGATCGCTCTCGGGCTGGACGCCTACATCACCGGCGAACCCTCGGAGCACGCCATGGCCGACGCCCGGGAGGGCGGCATTCACTTCATCGCGGCGGGCCACTACGCGACCGAAATCTGCGGGATCAACCGTCTGGGAGAGCTGGTCGCGGAGCGGTTCGGAGTTGACCATCGCTTCATCGACATACCGAATCCGATCTGATATGGCAGGATCAGGAACCGGGAGCAGGCCGTCACCACGGTACGAGCCAGAAGGCAACCGACCAGGCCGGCCAGGAACCGCAACGAGATAAGGACCCGAACTTGCCCGAGCCCGAGACTTCAAGCCGCTCACAGACCCTCGCGGATCTGCTGCCGGTGGCAGCCGAGAAGTACCCCGAGCACGGTGCCTTCTACTTCACCGGGGAAAGCGGTGCCTGGGAAGCCCACTCGTTCGCCGACGTCCTCACCCGGGTGCGCGAACTCGCCCTCGGTCTGGCCGACATGGGACTCCGCCGCGGTGATCGGATCTCGATCCTGGGAAACACCCGACCGGAGTGGACCCTGTTCGACCTGGCGGCGATGGCGACCGGCGCGACCGTCGTGCCGATCTACCAGACCAACTCGGCCTCCGAGTGCAAGTACGTGCTGGAACATTCGGGCGCCCGGTTCCTGATCGCCGAGGATGAAGCCCAACTGGCCAAGATCCGGGAGATCCGTGAATCGGTGCCAGACCTCGAACAGGTGATCCTGATGGTCGGCGAGACTTCTGACGCGGTCCCGATGGCTGAGGTGAGCGCCCGCGGGCGCGACCGGGACGAGGACGAGTTCCGTCGCCTGTACCGGTCGGTGACCCCGGACGACATCTGCAAGATCGTCTACACCTCCGGCACCACCGGCCCGCCGAAGGGCTGCATCCTCTCCCACGGCAACTACCGGGCGATGCTCGACATGGTCTACGAGGTCAACGTGCTCCAGCCGGGCGAGACCACCTTCCTGTTCCTGCCGCTGGCCCACGTCTTTGCGCTGCTGGTTCAGTACGGAACGCTCGACATGGGCGGCCGGCTCGCCTACTGGCAGCGCGACCAGTTGCTGATCATCCCGAACCTGGCCGAGGTGAAGCCCGATTTCTTCCCCTCCGTCCCGAGGATCTTCGAGAAGGTCCACGACACCGCGGTGAGCGGCGCCGAGGCGCTCGGCGGCATCAAGGGATGGCTCTTCAAGTGGGCGATCCGGACCGGCAAGCGGGTACGGGCGATCGAGGAAGCGGGAGGCCGTCCGGGACCGGTGCTTGCCCGCAAGTACGCACTGGCGGACCGGCTGGTGCTGAGCAAGCTGCGGGAGGTCTTCGGCGGCAATCTGCGACTCGCCCTGACCGGGGCCGCACCGATCGATCCCGACATCCTGCGTTTCTTCCATGCCGCCGAGATCCCGATCTACGAGGCCTGGGGCATGACCGAGACCTCGACCGGCGGCACCGCCAACCTGCCGGGGGCATCGAAGGTCGGCACCGTTGGCCGGGCCATGCCGGGGGTCGAGCTCAAGTTGACCGAGGACGGCGAGCTGCTGTTCAAGGGACCGAACGTGTTCCAGGGTTACTACCGCAACGAGGAGGCAACCCGGGAGACCCTGGTCGACGGCTGGCTCCACACCGGGGACATCGCCACCATTGACGAGGACGGGTTCGTCTCGATCACCGGGCGCAAGAAGGAGATCATCATCACCGCCGGTGGCAAGAACATCACCCCGATCAACATCGAGACCGCGGTCCGTCGCCACAGCCTGGTCTCCCAGTGCGTGGTGGTCGGTGACCGCCGTCCCTATCTGGTCGCCCTGATCACGCTCGATCAGGAGGAGTTGACCCGGTTCGCGGCCGAGCAGGGCACACTCGACCAGCCGGAGGCGATGGTCAACAGCCCGGCTGTCCGGGAGGAACTCGAGCATCACATCGAGGCGGTCAATGCGGATCTGGCCCGGGTGGAGCAGATCAAGCGGTTCCACATCCTGCCGGCGGATTTCAGCCAGGAGGGCGGTGAACTCACCCCGACCCTGAAGCTCAAGCGGCCGGTTGTCGCCTCAAAGTACGCGGACGAGATCGAACAGCTCTACGCGGACTGAACGCCTGGCCCGCGGCCGGAACCCTCAGCTGGTGCCGGTCTGGCGCAGCAGGGCTCCGGTGGTCTGCTCGAAGATGCGCCGCCAGACCGAGGCCTCGCTGCTTTCCTGCTCCTTCACCTTGCGGACCACCCGCCGCAGGCGGGTCGCCGAGATCTCCAGGCCGTGGCGGTCGGCCAGGTCGGTGTAGAAGTCGTAGTTCTGGGCCAGCCGCCGGGTCACCGTCTCGAAACCGTGGATCGCAATGTCGAGCCGGCGGGAGTAGTTCATGATCGAGGTGCTGAACATAAGTTCATCGTCCGGATCGGGCTCGAAAAGCACGATGTCCACCCCGGGGTAGCGCTCCCTCCAGCTTTCGATGCCGAGCTGGAGCCGCCGCTGAAGCAGCAGCCTGAAGGCCTGGTTGGCGATCGCGGAGACGCCCATGTCGGCGATCCTCCGGACCGCCCCGCCGGAAACGGTCGGCATTTCCTCGTTGCGATCGTTCACGTAGGGGACCATCGGGTTGACCACGACGATGAAGGTGGCCCCGCGTTCGACCGCCACGTCGACGTTGGTGGTCGAGTAGATCCCGCCGTCGATCAGCGTGCGGCCGTTCACCTCGACCGGCTTGTAAACCAGCGGGAGCGCTGTGGATGCCCGGACCGCGGTGGAGATCGGGATGTCGGGCCAGTCACTGTCGGTGTCTCCCAAGACGATCCTTTCGCCGCTGTCGAGATCGGTCGCCGTCAGGTAGAGGTCGCGACGCAGGGCGTCGAACGAGTCGATCATCCCCTTGGTGGCGAGGGCCTCTCGCACGTATCGCCCGATTCCCGAGTTCGAATACAGACCGGAAGGCAGTGCCTCGGCCAGTCCGTAACCGATGTCGATCGCGGAAATTTCGGTCAGATGCGGGGCGAAGTTGCGGATCATTCCGGCAATGTGTCCGGGCAACCCGACCAGACTCCGGAAGTAGTCCCCGAGGTTCGGTCGGAGCATGGTGTCCTGGCCGATCGAGGCGATCGGCCCGTCGTCCTCGGTCAGGGTCCGCATCATCTCTTCCGGGGTCACGCCGGCCGCCAGCATCGAGCCGATGAAGGAGCCGGCGCTGGTGCCCACGTACATGTCGAAGTCGTTGACCGAGTAGTTGACCGCGATCAGATCGAGCGCCCGCAGGGCGCCGATCTCGTAGACCCCACCGGTGAAGCCGCCGCCGCCGAGGACCAGAGCGGTTTTCGACCTGCGTCCTTTGGGACCGGCACCCGAAGCCGCCTTGGGGGCGGACGACCGGCGTCCGGCAACCCGGCCGGCGGCTCCGGCCCCCGCGGCTGAGCGGTCGATGTTCACGACTTTGCCCATCCGACCCATTATCGCAGCCGGCCGGTAACCTCGCGCTCGGGCCGGTTCGGCCCCGGGTTGAGCCTTGGTCATCCCGGATATCCGCGGCCAAAGCGCAACCCTGCCCCCGAGGCCTGTTCCAGCTGTTGTGACCATGAACGAATCCAGACTTCGCCCAAACGAACGGCGCTCGACCGGGAACCTGTTTCCCGGGGTCTTCGGGCCCCTGATTCTGGCTCTGCTGGCCGGTTCGCTTGTCCTGACGCTCTGGCCTGTGGCCGGCACCGCCGCGCCACCGGCCCCGCGACCCGGACCGGACCGGGCCTTCTCCACCCCGATTGCCGCTACCGGATCTGCCGGCGCCACGGTCAGCACCGCCCGATTCTGCCGTCGGCTGCGATCCCTCGCCGGGGTCGGGAACTCCCGGGGGAGCCTCGAGGTACGGAACCTGCGTACCGGCAAGGTGGTCTGCTCACGCAAGCGGTCGCGAATGCGCGAACTCGCCTCGAACACGAAGATCCTGACCACCGCAACGGCGCTGGCCCGGCTCGGACCCTCCCACCGGTTCCAGACCCGGCTGTTCGCCTCGGGCCGGATCGACCGACACGGCACCCTCCACGGCAACCTGTTTCTCAAGGGTGGCGGCGACCCCGCGCTGGGCAGCCGGGGCTTTCTCTCCCGCTATCTGGGTGGCGGGGGAACCGCGATCGATCGTCTGGCAAGGAAGGCGCGGCGGGCGGGTGTCCGGAGGGTGACCGGACGGCTGTTCGGCGATGACACGGTGTTTGACCGGCGGCGCGGGGTCGCCGACTCCGGCTACGCCACCAGCCCCTGGATCGGTCCGCTCTCCGGACTCTCCTTCAACGCCGGCTTCACCAGCAGTTCGCTCAGCCGGTTCAGTTCCAATCCGGCCCGGCTCGCCACCCGTCGCCTGGCCCGCTCGCTTCGTGCCTCGGGAATCCGGATTCGGGCGGAGATCGGGATGAGGCGCACCCCTGCGCCCGAGCGGCGCGAACTGATCGCCGGTCTGTCGTCGCCCGACCTGGCCTGGAACGTGCGGGTGACCAACATCAACTCGAACAACTTCTTCGCCGAGATGCTGCTCAAGAACCTCGGGGCAGCGATCCGTGGCAGAGGCACAACCCGGAACGGCACGATCGTGGTTCGACGCTACGCCGCTTCGCAGGGGGTGGTCGCGAGACCGATCGACGGATCCGGGCTGACCCACGCCAACCGGGCCAGCGCCGAGGGAATCGCTCGCCTGCTGGCGAGGATCCGGACGAAACCCTGGTCCCGCCAGTTCCTCGCCTCCCTGCCGATCGCCGGACGTGAGGGCACGCTTGCCTCGAGGATGCGGGGGTCGGCCGCCGAGGGTCGCTGCCACGCCAAGACCGGAACCCTTACCGGAGTTTCGGCCCTTTCCGGCTACTGCTTCAACCGCTCCGGCCATCGCTACGCCTTCTCGATCCTGATGAACGGGGTCCACGACACCTACTCGGCCCGCTACGCCCAGGACCGGATCGCGGCGATCATCGCCTCCCTCTGAGGGGCCCAGCGGCCAGCCGCGCAGTCGTTCCGGCAACCGTTCCCGCAGCGTGGATCCAAAGCCCCGGCTTTCGACGGGAGGTCTTTCCGGCCCATGATGCGAAGAATCTGCCGTCGAAAGCCGGGGGCGGCTGCTCCCGGTCGTCACCCCGGGAAAGTTGCCGTGGCCTATTCGAGTTCGCCGGCGAGGAGGCGGTCGAATCCCTCGCGGTCGAGCACGGTGACCCCGAGCCGTTCCGCCTTCTCCAGCTTTGACCCGGCGGACTCGCCGGCAACCACGAAGTCGGTCTTCTTCGAGACCGAGCCGGTCACCTTGCCCCCGGCCTGCCGGACCAGTGCCCCCGCCTCGTCGCGGGTCAGGTCCGGCAGGGTGCCGGTCAGGACGACGGTCTTGCCGGAAAGCGGACCGGCCTCGGGGCGGCGTTCGGATTCGGACAGTTCAAACCTGAGCCCGGCCTCCCGCAGTCGCCCGATCATCTCCCGGCTGCGATCCTCGGCCAGCTCGCCGGTGATCTGGCGGGCCATGATCGGCCCGACCCCTTCGGTCTGCTCGATCCGCTCGGGGTCGGCTGCGGCCAGGGCGTCGATCGTGCCGAACTCCTCGGCCAGGGCCGTGGCGGTCACCGGCCCGACGCCCGGCAGGCCGAGGGCGAAAAGCACCCGCGGGAAGGGGACCTCCCGGGACCTCTCGATCTCCCCGATCAGGTTCGCGGAGGAGGTCTCCCCCATCCGGTCAAGCGCGGCCAGCTGGTCTTTGGTCAGGTCGTATAGGTCGGCGACATCGCTGATCAGGCCTTCTTCGAGAAATCGGCGGACCTGTTTGTCGCCGATCCCCTCGATGTCCATCGCGCCCCGGGAGACGAACTGCCGGATGTGCTGGAAGATCTGACCCGGACAGCCGGTGCGGTTGGGGCAGATCGAGAAAACCGAGTCTTCCGGCTTCACCACCGGGGTGTCGCAGGCCGGGCAGCGGGTCGGGGGAACCGGAGCGACGGTCCCCTCGGGACGCTTCTGGGGCAGGGCCGAGATCACCTGCGGAATCACATCCCCGGCCCGCAACACCACCACCTCGTCTCCAGCCCGGACATCCTTGCGGGCCAGGTCCTCCTCGTTGTGCAGGGTGGCGGTCGAGACCGTGACCCCGCCAACCCGGACCGGCTCCAGGAGCGCCCATGGAACGAGGTGACCGGTCCGCCCCACGTTCCACTCGATCTCCTTCAGCCGGGTGGTGGCGGTGGTCGGTGGGAACTTCCAGGCGATCGCCCAGCGGGGTTCCCGTCCGGCCGACCCCAGTTCGCGCCAGAGCTCCGTCCGGTCCACCTTGATCACCACACCGTCGATCTCGAAGTCGAGTTCCTCCCGTTTTTCCAGCCACCACCGGCAGCGCTCGAGGACCGCTTCGATCGTGTCGTGGCGGGCGATATCCGGGTTGACCGAAAAGCCGTGGTCCCGCAGCCAGTCGAGTTCCCCGGCGTGTGAATCAACCGTGAACCCGTCGCTGGCACCGATCCCGTACGCCCAGACGGCCAGCGGGCGTTCCGCCGCCATCTTCGGGTCGTGCTGCCGGATCGAACCGGCGGCCGAGTTGCGGGGGTTGGCGAAGGCGTCCTTGCCCTGGTCGACTCGACGCTGATTCAGTTCGGCGAAGTCGGAGAGGGGCAGGTAGACCTCGCCCCGCACCTCGATCAGCGGTGGGGCGCCTTCAATCGTTTTCGGCAGGCTCTCGATCGTCTCGATGTTCCGGGTGACGTCCTCGCCGATCCGGCCATCGCCCCGGGTCGCGCCGGTGACCAGGTGGCCGTCCCGGTAGGTGAGCGAGATCGCGAGACCGTCGATCTTCGGTTCGGTGATGAAGGCGATCTCGCCCGGGTCCACGTCCCGCCGTTCCAGATGCCGGCGAATCCTCGTGTCCCACGCGGTCAGCTCCTCGGGGGTGCGGGCGTTGGCCAGGGAGAGCATCGGGATCGCGTGTTCAACCGGGGCGAAGCTGCTCGCCGGGGGCGCCCCGACCCGCTGGGTCGGGGAGTCACCGGTGACCAGTTCGGGATGTTCCCGCTCCAGTCCCTGAAGTTCCGAAAAGAGCCGGTCGTAGTCCTCGTCGGAAATCTCTGGTTCGTCCTCTACGTAGTAGAGGTGAATGTGGCGGTTGAGCTCCTCCCTGAGCAGCGCCGTTCTTGCGGCAGGATCGGGGTCCTTCCGGTTCACCGGACCGCCCCGAGCAGCCGGTCCAGGTCCCTGCCCCTGAGTCCGTCCAGCCGATCGTGATCGGTCCAGTCGAGCCGCAGCGGCGTGAACGAGACCCGGTCCCGGGCGATCGCCCCGATGTCGGTGCCGGGTTCGTCATCGAGACCGGGTTCATACCCGTAGATCCGGTAGCTGGTGCGGCCGTCCTCGACCTCACGCTCGACCTTTTCGAGCTCGCTCCGGTAGAGCCGGCGGCCGAGCCGGGTGACGTCGATCCCGGCCGGATCGGTCCCGGGGACGTTGATGTTGATCAAGAGACCCTCGGCCGGCGGGTTGGCCATCAGTTCCCGCACCGTTTCCGCGGTGAGCCTCGCGGCCAGGCCGAAATCGTAGTGTCGCTGTGGCCGGTAGCCGGTTTCCCGTCCGGTCGACTGCTGCGAAACCGCGACCGCCGGCAGGCCGAGCAGCACCCCTTCGAGCGCGGCCGCCACCGTCCCCGAGTAGGTGACGTCGTCGCCGAGGTTCAGTCCGTGGTTGATCCCGGAGACGATCAGGTCGGGGGTTCCACCGACCAGACCGACCTCGGCAAAACGGACACAGTCGACCGGGGTGCCGTCGGTGGCGTGGCCGAGGTCCCCGTCTTCGAAGCGGATCTCCTCGACCGAGAGCGGCCCCCGGGTGGTGATGCTGCGGGCCGAGGCGCTGCGGTTCGAATCGGGAGCGATCACATCCAGGGTCACCCCGTCGATCTTCCGCAGCTCCCGTCTCAGGGTCTGGAGACCCTGGGCGCCGATGCCGTCATCGTTGGTGAGCAGAATTCGCAAGGCTTCAAGAATATGAGACGGCGAGGTCGGGCTCCCGGTACTCCACCGCGACCAGAAAGAGGCCCTGCGGTGGCGCGGTTACCCCGGCCTCGACCCGCTTGGCGCCTTCCAGCAGACGACGGAATTCCGCGACCGTGCGGCTGCCGTCCGCCACCTCGATCATGGTGCCGACCAGGATCCGGACCATGTTCTGCATGAACGAGTCACCGGTGATCCAGAACTCGAGGATGTCGGTCTCGAGATGGTTCCCGGTAGCCGGATCGAGTGGTCCGGTCTCCTGCTGCCAGGCGGCCGAGTGGATGGTCCGCTCGAATCGGGTGTGGTAGGTCTCGCTCGGAGTGAAGGCGGTGAAGTCGTGCTCACCGACCAGAACTGCGGCGCAGTCGTGAAGCCGATCGATGTCGAGGGGGCGGGAAACCCACCAGGCCCGTCCGGCCGAGAACGGGCTGTCGGGACGTCGGGTCAGCATCCGGTAGAGATAGGTTCGGGCGCGTGCATCCCGGCGGGCGTTGAACCCGGCGGGCGCCCGGCTCAGGCCCCGCACCGAGATCTCCCGCGGGGTCAGACCGTTCAGGCTGCGGAGGATCATCTCCGGCAACTCGCCTTCGAACTCGAACGAGGCGACCTGACCGAGGGCGTGAACCCCGGCGTCGGTGCGTCCCGCCACGGTCAGCTCGATCGGCCGGTGCCGCAACGCCACCTCGAGCGCCCGCTCCAGATGGGCCTGGACGGTCTCGACACCCTCCTGCTTCGCCCACCCGTGGAACGGGGTTCCGTCGTACTCGATGTCCAGCCGGTATCGGGCCACAGGCCGGGATTCTCCCGGAATCTCACCCGACGGCCCTCACCTCCAAGCCAACAGCCCGCGACGGGAGACCCGTCAGGCCCATCGAGCGAGAAACCTGCTGGCGACAATCGAGTGGCCGGTGACCCCGGCAACCCCCACCTCCCCACCGCAATCCGTTCTGGAGCCGATTTAGGCAACATGGCCGCCACTATCGGCTCCAGAACGGCTAATTGGTGATCCAGAACCTCTTCTGGCCGGTGGTGCCCCAGGCCTGGGCGGTGATCGCGACCCGGCCCCGGGCCTTGCGACCGACCTTGACCGTGACCGTGCCGGTGACCGTCCACCCCGGCAGGATCGTCCGGATCGGGAACTGGCGTTTGATCTGGATTCGGGCCCGGGAGCCTGCCCCCAGCGGCTTCCTGCCAAGCCAGACCCGCAGGAAGCCGGTACGGAGGTTGCCCCCGTTCTTGACCGCGATCTTCAGGTTGGCCACCGAGCCCGCCTTGAGAGTCCGCCCCCCGCCCTCCTTCCAGACCCGGACGAAACGGATCTTTGCCTCGCGGCTTCCCTTGCCGCGGCCCTTCGGGCGGCCCTTCTTCCCTCCCGGCTTCTTCGGCGGGTTGACTACCGGGCCGTTCGGCACCCCGGGCTTGCCAGGCTGGCCGGGACCGACCGACCCGGATGCACCGGAGAAAACCTGGATTCGGTGATTGCCGGTGTCGGCCACGTACACCTTGCCGCCCGGACCGATCGCGATCCCGGTCGGGCCGCGGAACTGGCCGGGTTCGGATCCGGTCGAACCCCAGGATGCGAGGAACTTTCCGGTGGAGCTGAACTTCTGGATCCGGTCGGCGAGGCGGTCGGTCACGTACACGTTCCCGCTCGGGTCGCTGGCCACCCCGGAAGGCAGCAGGAACTGTCCCTGGCCGCCGCCGTTTGTTCCCCAACGGGCGATCGGGACTCCGGTCGCCGAGAGCTTCTGGATCCGGTAGTTCCAGGTGTCCGCGACCAGAACGTTTCCGTTGGGGTCGGTGGCAATCCCTTCCGGCAGCTCGAACTGTCCGGGACCGGACCCTGGTCCGCCCCACCAGTCGATCAGCCCGCCGAGGTCATCGAAACGCTGGATCCTGGAGTTGCCGCTGTCGGCAACGAGAATCTGGCCCGACTGACCCGAGGCGACCGCGAGCGGTCCGGCGAACTGGCCGGGACCGCTCCCCGGGGTGCCCCAGGAGTCGATGAAGGATCCGGTCGGGGTGTACCGCTTGATGCGGTCGTTGCCGGTGTCGGCAAGGGTCACGACTCCGGAACCGTCAAGAGCGATGCCGGCAGGGTCCTGGAAGTCACCGGAGATCGTCCCCGGACCTCCCCAGGTGGCCAGCAGACCGCCGTCGGACGAGAGGCGCTTGACCAGGCCGGAGCCGGAGTCGAGCACAAGCACCTTGCCGTCCGGTTCGACCGCGATCCCACGCGGGCTGTCCAGGGTCAGCGCGCCCGGAGTGGAGCCGGTCCAGCTTCCCAGCGCGGTGCCATCGGGGGTGAAGCGGCTGACCCGGTCGTTGCCGGTGTCGGCCACATAGATCGAGCCGCCGGGGCCGGCGGCGACACCCCGGGGGGCGGCGAACTGCCCGACGCCCGAACCCTGGCTCCCCCACTGGCCCTGGAATGACCCGTCCTGACCGAACCTCTGGATTCGGTGGTTGCCGGCATCGGCGACGAACACCGAGCCGACGGAATCGATCGCGATCCCGTTCGGCCCGGTGAACTCGCCGCCGGCACTCCCTGTCCCTCCCCAGCTTGTTTCAAACTCTCCGTCGGTGGCGTACCGCAGCACCCGGTTGGCTCCGGCGTCAGCGATGAACACGCGGGAACCCTGCACCGCGATCCCGGTCGGGGCACCGAACGAACCGACCCCGGCACCGCCGGCCGCAGCCCCGCAGGGGTGGCCACCCTCGCCTTCGCCGACCCCGCTGATCTCGCACTGGAGTGAACCCCAGGAGTTGAAGCGGGAGACGCGGTCGTTGCCCTGGTCGGCCACCCAGACGCGACCGCTGGAGTCGGCGGCGATCGCGACCGGGCCGTCGAACTTGCCGCTGGCGCTGCCGGTGCCACCCCACTCGGTGTCGTAGGTCCCGTTGTTGAACAGCCGCTGGATCCGGTCGTTGCCGGTGTCGGCGACATAGATCGTGCCGCTGGAGTCCACCGCCACCCCCCGGGGTGAACGGAACTGACGGGCGCCGCTGCCGGTGCCGCCCCAACTTGCGATCGGATTCCCGAGCGCGTCGAATTTCCGGATCCGGTCGTTGTCTGTGTCGGCGACGTAGACGTTCCCGGATGAGTCGACCGCCACTCCTGCGGGCTGGGCCAGCCCGCTCGCCGGTCCGCCCCAGACGGTGAAGGACGCCGCAGATCCGGTCGACGGAACAGCCAGGGCGGCCAGCCAGACCAGGGCGACCGCGGCCGCAATCCGAACCGTCGCAGACCGAAAAACGGCAGCTACACCGAACGCTTCCAGAACTGCCGCGGTGTACATGCCGCGGCCCGGTTTCATCCGGCCTCCACGGCCCCTGACTCGGTTTTCACGATCCCGTCCGATCTTGCGACTGAAGCAACCAGAAGCTTACAGCTCCTCCGCTGCCGGAACGAAGCCTAGGATCGAAGCCTCGGTGCGAAGCCCCGGACCAAAGCCCCCGGATCGACACCCCGGCCAGAGACCCCGATCACCAGTGCTGCCGATCAGAGCCCAATCAGGTCCTCGATCGCCAGCTCTGGCGAGGGCCCCCACGCACTCCAATCGTTCTGGAGCCGATAGTGGAGGCTATATCGCCCAAATCGGCTCCAGAACGGTTCACAGGGGACAGGCGGGTGGTTCGCAGGGACCTCCAGAGCGGATGGATGCAAGGAATCGACCGAACGGGAGCAGCGAACGTACTTCGGTACGTGAGCAAACCCGTGAGGTCGATGACGCCGCAGACGCCGCTCTGGTGGTTCCTGCGGGCCGCCCGCCCTAGGTTTCGGTGTAGAGCGGCCCGTCGCCGCCTTCCGGCAGGGTGAGGCGGCCACCCTTGGCGGTGATCGCCCCGCACTGGACGCAGTTGGAGGCGGTCACCTGGACGTCGACCACGGCGGCACCGGACTCAAGCTGATCCTCGGGGATCTCGTAGACCTGGGCGGGACACATCGAGACCCAGGTCTGGGCGATCTCGCGGGGCACCTCGGTCTGGATCCGGATGTGGTTCGGGGCGTCATCCCGGGTCGCGTTGCCGGAGAGGAACACCGAGGAGAGCTTGTCGAAGGTGTACTCGCCGTCCGGCTCCGGATAGCTGTCCGCAGCCTTGCCGATCTCCATCTTGTAGGTGGCGTCGTCGTGGTTCTTCCAGTGACCGCCCGGGAACCTGCCGCCGGTCATGGTCATGGTCGAGGCCATCGCGCCGCCGAAGAAGAAGCCCTTGGTGAACGGCTGGCTGGCGTTCCGGACCTTGTAGAGGTCCTTCTCGATCAGCGAGTTGTGGACCTTCTCGTCGTAGGCCGAGTAGTCAACCGAGTCCTTCTCGAGGGCGTCGACGATCGCCTCGGCGGCGTACATGCCGGCGTGCATCGCGTAGTGGACACCCTTGAGCTCTGCCACGTTGACCATCCCGGCGTTGTCTCCGGCGATCACCATGCCGGGCACGGCGAGCCGCTTCGGCATCGACCAGTAGCCACCGGCCGGAATCGTCTTCGCGCCCCAGCCGACCCGCTTGCCGCCCTTGAGGATCTTCTTGATGAAGGGGTGGAGCTTGAACTCCTGAAGCAGGTCGTGAACGGAGAGGGTGGCGTCGGTGTAGTCGAGACCGACCACGAAACCGATGCAGACCTTGTTGTCCTCCATCGGGTAGATGAAGGATCCACCGAACTCCTTGTACTTGGCGGCCTTGCGCAGCGGCCAGCCCATCGTGTGGATCACCTGGTCGAGCGGTTCCTCGACCTCCCAGATCTCCTTGACCCCGAGCTCCCAGCGCTGCGGGTCGAGGCCGTGGATGTCGAAGTGATCGAGCGCGGCGTAGGTGAGGTGCCCGAGCGTGCCCTCGGCCAGCACGGTGGCTTTGGCGACCAGGTCGTTGCCGGGCTCGAAGTTGGCCAGCTCCTGGTTCTCACGGCCGCGGCCACGATCGCCGGAACGGACGCCTTTGACCACGTTGTCCTCGACCAGCAGTTTGTCGGCGGCGGTTTCGGTGAGGATGTAGGCACCCATCTCCTCGGCCTTCTCGGCGAGGAATCCGGAAAGCTTCGACACCGAGGTCACGTAGTTGCCGTGGTTCTTGAAGTTCGGCGGCATCGGCTTGAGCGGCAGCGCCTTCTTCTCGGTCAGCAGATAGACCGCGTCCTTGGTCACCTCACGGTAGACCGGCCACTCGGATTTCGGCAGGTCGGGGAAGAGTTCCTCCATCGCGGAGGGACGCATGTTGGCGCCGGACATGCCGTGGGCACCACAGGTCTTGCCCTTCTCGATAACCGCGACCGGAACTTCGCCCAGCTTCTCGGCCAGGGCGGGACGTTCCTCCAGGAGCTGCAGCATGCGGACCGCGGCGGCGAGGCCGGCGGGACCACCGCCAACGATCGCGGCACCGACTTCGATCCGCTCGTCGACCGGATCGGTCGGGGCGACGATTACGTCTTCGGAGTCAAACGGGGGCGGATACTCGCTGGGTGCTACCGGGGGCATGCTGTGGTCCTTTCGGGACGGCTACAAGTTTCTGACCGGAATCGCCCGGTCCACGCGGGAGTCTTCTCTTTCCGGCCGGGGCTCGTCTCCCGCTGCGGCAACGTACCGGTAAAGCAGCCGGAGCCGGGAGAGCGAACCCTCCCGGCTCCGGCCCGAAACGAACTAACCGCGGGCCTTGAGCGCCTCGGTCAGCGCCGGAACGATCTTGTTCAGATCGCCGATGACGCCGAGATCGGCAAACTCGAAGATCGGCGCGTTCTCGTCCTTGTTGATCGCGACGATGTTCTCGGAGCTGGCCATGCCGACCTTGTGCTGGATCGCGCCGGAGATGCCGACCGCGAGGTACAGCTTCGGGGCGACCGTCTTGCCGGTCTGACCGATCTGGGCGGCGTAGGGGTACCAGCCGGAGTCGACCACCGCACGGGTTGCGGCAACCGCACCGTTCGGGAAGGTCGCCGCGAGGTCCTCGCAGGCCCGGAAACCCTCGGCCTCGCCGAGTCCGCGTCCGCCACCGATCAGCACGTCGGCTGCCTCGATGTCGACGGCCTCGCCGCGCTGCTCGCCACGGGTGACCAGCTCCGACTTCGAGGAGAAGTCGGAAAGTTCGACCTCGATGTCCTCGATCGCTGCGGATCCACCGCTCTCCTTCGCCTCGAAGGCGTTGAGGCGGCCGACGATCACACCGAGTCCACCATCAAAGGTGACGTCGGCGATCTCGGAGTCCTGCAGGATCGGACGCTCGGCAACCAGGCTGCCGCCGTCGACCTTGACCTTGGTGACCTCGACGGTTACACCGCCGGCGAGACGGGCGGCCAGGCCGGCCCCGATCTCGAGGCCGAGCAGGCCACCGCCGAACAGCGCGTAGTCGTAGCCGCCATCAGTGATGACCTTGGCCATCACGTCAACCGCGGGCTGGGCGAGGCCGTCCGCGACGTTCTTCGCCCGGAAGACCTTGGTGGCACCGTGGGCGCCGAGCGCGGCAACCTTGTCGTCGGCGACATCGCCGATCACGACTGCAGCGGCCTCGGTTCCGAGTTCACCGGCCAGGCGGGCGGCCTCGGAAACGGCCCCGAGCGAGTTCTTGTTGAAGTTGCCCTCGTCGTCATGCAGGGCGTAGACCAGAATGCCGGCCATCTAGATCAGCTTCCTTTCCTCGAGCCAGGAGACGATCTTTTCGACCGTCGCGGCGGTGTCTTCGTCGGTGATGATCTCGCCGGCTTCCTTCTGCGGGGGCGGGTTCAGGGCGATGACCTTGGTCTTCGACCCGGCCTCGCCGACCTGGCCGGCGTCAATTCCGGCGTCGGCGGTGGACTTGGTGTCGACCGGCTTCTTCTTGGCACCCATGATGTCCTTGAGACCCGGGTAGCGGGGCTCGTTGATCGCATCACCAACCGAGATCACGGCCGGCAGCGAGACGGCCACCGTGTCGTAGCCGTACTCGGCCTGACGCTCGCAGCGGAGCTTGCCGCCCTCGACGTCCATCTTCACGACCTGGGTCAGCGACGGCATCTTCAGATGCTCGGCGACAACTGCGCCCATTGCGTAGCACTCGCCGTCGTCGGACTGCTGTCCGAGCAGGACCAGATCCGGACTCTCGGCCTCAAGCACCTTGGCCAGGGCGAGACCGGTGGCGGCCACGTCCGAGCCGGCCAGGGCGTCGTCGGCCAGATGCACGGAACGGTCGAGTCCGTAGCTCACCGCGGTCTGCAGGACCTTGGCGTTCGGGCCCATGGTGAGGACGACAACCTCGTCCACACCGAGCTCGCCGCCGGCCTTGAGCTGCATCGCAGCCTCGATGGCGTGCTTGTCAAATTCGTTGAGGGTAGTCGCGCCACTCCGATCGAGACGCATGGTCCCGGGATCGATCTTTCTCGGTGCGGCGGCGTCTGGTACCTCTTTCACCAGAACGCAGATCTTCAACTGAAGCCTCCTTGGGGGATGTGCCGAAGGGCTCGCCCGAACAACCCTTGCTGGACGAGCCGGGGAAACGCATTATTCGACGCGCAATCTTAGCGAGTACCGGGCGATGTTGACTGACGAGTCAATCGGGCTTTCCGCCGGACCGCTCCCTGTGGTGGGGGACGGAACTGCGGGGATACCTGGTCCGGGCCGCATCGATGAACCCGGCCATGGTCTCGGCCAAGGCCGGATCCTCGACCTCGATCATGTTTTCGGCGTTTTTCTCACCGGAGCGGGACAGGTTGAAGGAACCCATGAACACGGTGTCGTCGATCACCGTGACCTTGGCGTGCATGAAGTCACGGGTGGCACCGGTTCCCCAGGGGACGGAGCGCTTGCCGCTGAACTCCAGCCCCTCGATCACCCGCGTCAGCAGCGGAATCTTCCATTTTGAGCCGGTGGTGGCCCACTGTTCGAACACCCGATCGGTCTGTGGCTCGTCGATCACCCCGGCGATATCGATCCCGGGGCGGCCGGCCAGTTCGGCCAGGGTGCCGAGGATCGGGCCGGAGGTGAGGACCGGGGAGGCGATCCGGATCCGGCGGCGAGCGGTGCCGAGCCGGGAGGCGATTCGCTGGGCCAGCGCCTCGCCGTGGCCGGGTGTGAACCAGGCCCGGACCGTTGCCTCACCGACCGGGATCGGGTTGGGGTCGCCACCTCCGGAACGCTCCACGCTCCGGGTCTTCCAGAGCTCCTCGAAGTTCTCCAGGTACTCCCGCGCAAGTTCGGCGGACTCCACGCTCGCCAGCACGTTCTCCTGCCTGGTCCAGGAGTAGATCGACCAGTTGGCGGATCCGGTCCAGACCGCCGCCTCGTCCCGGACCATGTATTTGTGATGCATCAGGTCAGGGATGCCACTGATCGGGGCGATGGCGATCGGCAGTCCGGCGAGGATCTCCGGGTTGGTTTCCGGTGGCGGATGGATGGTTGGCAGGAAGTTGCCGGCGTCGGGATCCTCCGGGACGTCGTTGTAGGCGAGGCGGATCTCCACCCCGCGTTCGGCTGCCTCCCGGAATGCGTCTGCGATCAGCGAACCGGCCGGATCGGGCAGCCGGATGTCGTACAGGGCCAGTACCAGTGAATGCTCGGCCCGACCGATGAACTCGACGATCTTCCCGGCGACCATCTCGGCCTGGGCAGTCCCGCCCTTCGGCCCGACGTCGCTCAGGGTGAATGCCTTGATTGCGTCAGCCACTTGCCGAGCCTACTCGCCACTGGCGGCTGCGGCGAGCCCCCGCAGGGCGAACAGGTGGAACTCCGCCATCGTCTCGAGGTCGTCGACGGCCAGGCTTTCGTCAGCGCCGTGCATCGAGGCGAGGTACTCGGCTGCCGGGGTGGCGAAGACCGGGGCGAAACCGTAGGCGACCGTGCCGTGGGCCTGGCGGACCCAGTGGGAGTCGGTGAAGCCGGGAGTGATCACCGGCATCAGGGTCGCCCCGGGCAGCTTCTTCTGGACGAACCGTTCACAGATCGAGAAGAGCGGGGTGTCGATCGGAGACTCGAAGCCGCCCTCCATCGGTTCGAGGAACTCGAGCTCGTACTCGATCCCCTGACCGAGCGCAGCCGAGACGTGTGCCCGCACGTCGCTTTCGTCCTGGGTCGGCAGCGCCCGGCAGTCGCAGGTGATCTCGACCACCGGAGGCACCACATTCGCGGGCTCGAAGGTGGCCAGCCCGGTTGGGGTGACGCTCATTCGGGTCATCGCCGGGACCAGGCCGGCCAGCACCGGATGCCGGGCGGCCGCCCACTCCAGCGCGGCGTTGCCTTCACCGTCCGGCGCCCCGATCGCGCGCAGGAAGCGGGACACAGCGTCTGACACAACGACCGGTGGCTGGTAATCGAGCAGTCGTTCGATCACGGTGGCAGCGGAGCGCATTGCGTTCACCTTCCGGTCCGGCACCGAGGCGTGAGCCGAACGACCGAACACCCTGAGCCGGAGTGCGGTGACCCTTTTCTCCCCGATCGAGATCGGGATCACCCGGCCACCTTCCGCCAGGTCGAGTACATATCCCCCGCCCTCGTTGAGCGCGTAGTCACAGGCAAGGTCGGGTCGTTCACGAACCAGCCAGGACATGCCGACATCGGCGGTGTTCCGCTCCTCGTCGGACTCGGCGGCCAGCACCACGTCCCCCGGCGGGGAAGGGTTCTCCGCAGCAAACGCAGCAAAGGCGACCGCTCTGGCGGCGAGCTCGTTCTTCATGTCGACCGCCCCCCGGCCGACCACCCGGCCGTCCCGCTCCACACCCTCGAAAGGGGGGACGGTCCAGCTTTCGGTCGGAGCGGGCACCACGTCGGTGTGGGCCATGAGCATGACCGAAGGCCCCTCCCCCCTCCCTTCGATCCGGGCGATCAGGTTGAGCCGTTCAGGGTCCGGTCCGACCAGTTCCGACTCGATCCCGCGGGCGGCCAGCCACTCCTGGAGCAACCGGGCAGCGGCGGTCTCCCTGCCCGGCGGGTTGGAGGTATCCACCCGGATCAGCTTCCGGGTGAGGTCAAGCGTTTCGCTACGAAGGCTGATGATCCTCAGTCTCTCCGTAAAGCAGGCAGGCCGCCTGCTGACCCTCGCTTCCGGCCGGGACGAGCGCCGGGTCCACCCGGTCGCAGGGTTCGAACCGTTTCGGGCAGCGGGGGTGGAAACGGCAGCCGGAGGGCAGGTTGGCCGGGTCGGGCAGGTCGCCCTTCGGCAGTCTGCGGGGGCCGTCCTTGGTTCCGGTGGCCGGTACCGCCGCGACCAGGGCCTCGGTGTAGGGATGCCGGGGATGCTCGATCACGTCCACGGCGCTGCCCTCCTCCACGATCCGGCCGAGGTACATCACCAGGGTCCGGTCACAGAGCGACCAGGCGAGCGAGAGGTCGTGGGTGATGAAGATCAGGGCGAGCCCTCGTTCCTCCCTCAGCCCGAGCAGCACCGAGAGGATCTGGGAGCGGACCGAGACGTCCAGCATCGAGGTCGGCTCGTCACAGATCAGGCCGTCCGGTTCCAGAACCAGGGCGGCGGCGATCGCGACCCGCTGGCGCTGACCGCCGGAAAGCTGGTGCGGATACCGGTCGAGGAATCGCTC
Source organism: Solirubrobacterales bacterium (assembly GCA_023958085.1). Lineage (GTDB taxonomy): Bacteria > Actinomycetota > Thermoleophilia > Solirubrobacterales > 70-9 > 67-14. Next base: position 486,796 of record JAMLGI010000001.1, read on the forward strand.
CGGGTCGAGTCCCACATCCTGCATCGCCTGCCGGATCCGTTCCGGGTGAAGCCGCTTCTCCACCCCCTGGACCACCAGCGGTTCGGCCACGATCTGACCGATCTTCTGACGCGGATTCAGGGTCTGGTACGGATCCTGGAAGATCATCTGGACCCGGCGCCGGAGCCCGTTCAGGTCGGACTTCCCGGCGACCGGCCGGCCCTCGAGCAACACCTGTCCGCCGGATGTCTCCTGAAGGCCGAGCATCGCCCGGGCCAGGGTGGACTTGCCGCAGCCGGACTCGCCAACGATCCCCAACACCTCCCCGGGTCGCCACTCGAGCGAGACCCCGTCGATCGCCCGGACCACCTTGCGGCGTTGCCGAAAAGTCACCTCGAGATCCTGGATCTCCATCAGGCTGGTGTCGGTGGCCAGGTCGCTCACGCTTCACTTTCCGTGGCAACCGGTTGAACTTCGGGCCAGGTCTCCCACGGTGAGTAGTGACAGGCCGCCGACCGGCCCCCTGAAAGCGGACTGAGCGGAGGCTCTTCGAGGCAGCGCTCGGTCGCGAACGGGCAGCGCAGCCGGAAGGAGCAGCCTTCGGGGTGATCACCGGGGGCGGGCGGGGCACCGGGGATCGGCGGGGCCAGCCCGCGCCTGCCGCCGATCGACGGCAGCGAGTCGAGCAGCAACTTGGTGTACGGGTGCTGCGGGTCGTTCAGGACCCGGTCGACGGGACCGATCTCGACGATCTTTCCGGCGTACATGATCGCGATCCGGTCGCAGGTTTCGGCCATCACCCCGAGATCATGGGAGATTAGGATCAGGGCGAGACCGAGCTCCTCCCGCAACCGTTCGAGCAGTTCCAGCACCTGGGCCTGCATCACCACGTCGAGCGCGGTGGTCGGCTCGTCGGCAATCACCACCGCCGGATCGCAGGCCAGGGCCAGGGCGATCATCACCCGCTGGCGCTGGCCGCCGGAAAGCTGGTGCGGATACCGCCGGGCGACCGCCGGAGCCAGGCCGACGGTACCAAGCAGCTGCTCGACCCGGGCGGCAACCTCGCCGGACGGAATGCTCATGTGGAGGCGGATCGCCTGCTCGATCTGGGGGCCGATCTTCTTGACCGGATCGAGCGCGTTCATTGCCCCCTGGAACACCATTGAGAGATGCTGCCAGCGGACCGATCGCATTCCGGCCTCGGTGCGGCGGTGGATCCGGACCGGCTTCTCCGCGCCCGGCGGGTTCAGGGTGATCTCACCGGACTGGGTGAAGCCTTCCGGCAGCAGCTTCATCGCGGCCAGGGCGGTAGTGGTCTTGCCGCATCCGGACTCCCCGGCCAGACCGAGCGACTCGCCGGGCTCAAGGTCGAGATCAATCCCGGTGACGATCTCGACCCCTCCCGGGCTGGTCACCTTCAGATCCCGGACCTCGAGCAGGGAACTCACTGCTCCTCACCCGAGAGTCGGGGATCGATCAGCTCTTCGAAAAGGAACCCGATCAGGGAGACCGCCAGCACCAGGATCGTGATCGCCAGACCGGGCGGGATCACGTACCACCAGGCGCCCGCGCTGGGCGCTCCGGCCCCGAAGGCATCCTCCAGCATGGTGCCCCAGGAGATCCGGGACGGATCGCCGAGTCCGAGGAAGGAGAGCGCTGCCTCGGAAAGTATCGCGACCGCCATGATCAGGACCGTGTTGGCAAAGATCAGGGGCAGGGTGTTCGGCAGGATGTGGGTCTTGATGATGTACCAGTGGCCGGCCCCGAGCGCCCGGGCCCGCTCGACGAAGGCCCGTTCCCGCAGGGTCAGCACCTGGGACCGGACGATCCGGCCGGTGCCGGCCCAGGAGGTGAGCCCGATCACCCCGATCAGCACCCAGAGCGACGGGCTGAGGAGCCGGGCGATCACGATCATCAGCGGCAGCGCCGGAATCACCAGGAACCAGTTCTCGAAGGCGTCGAGGATGCGGTCGGTCCAGCCGCCGAAGTAGCCGCTGGCCACCCCGACCGCCGATCCGAGGACGGCCGAGATCAGTGCCGCGGCGAAACCGATCACCACCGAGGTCCGGGTGCCGACCAGGAGCTGGGAGAACACGTCGGCACCGCTGTTGGTGGTGCCCATCCAGTGGCTGGTGCTGGGTGGCTGGAGCACCTCGAGACTCGAAGCATTGGGGTCGTAGGGGGCCAACACGCCGCCGAAGATCGACACGAACACGGCGAGTGCCACCACCGCAAGCCCGAACCGTCCCCGCCAGGTTCCGATCACCAACTTCATTCCGGCCCGGGCAGTCATCGGTCCTGCACCCGCGGGTCAAGGAAGAAGTAGAGACAGTCCGCCAGCAGGTTGGCGGCGATCACCCCGATGGAGAAGACGAGGAAGGTGCCCTGTAGCACCGGAAAGTCCTTGTCGTTGATCGCGTTGAAGGTGAGCTCACCGAGCCCCGGCCAGGAGAAGATCGTCTCGATCGTGATCGAGCCGGCGATCACGAAGCCGAACTGGATTGCGGAGAGCGTGACCAGCGGGAGCAGGGCGTTGGGGACGGCGTGGCGATTCACCACCTGGTCCCAGCGCATTCCGGTGGCCCTCTTCACGGTGATGAAGTCCTCGCCGAGCACCCCGACCATCGAGGATCTCATGATCAGGAAGTACTGGCCGAGCAGCATCAGAGTCATCGCGGTGGCCGGCAGAATGAGGTGCTTGGCCACATCGAGCGCCTCGGCGAAGAAGCTGCTGAACTCGACCCCCGGCGTCATCTGCAGCCCGGACGGGAGAATCGGGATCCAGACCGCGAAGACCAGGATCAGGAGAATCCCGACCCAGTACTCCGGAGCCGCATAGGTGAAAAGGTTGAACCCCATCAGGGAGTTGTCGGTCGGACTGCCGCGCCGGGTGGCGGCTCTCACCCCCATCCAGCTGCCGAGAATGGTCGCGATCAGAGTGCCGGTCCCGACCAGCAGCAGGGTCCAGGGAAGCGCCTTCCAGATCTCGCTGATCACGCTCTCGCGGGAACGCTGGCTGATCCCGAGGTCGAAGCGGGCGGTGTCACCCATGTAGTCGGTGAACTGGCCGAGCAGCGGCTTGTCGAGGCCGTACTGGGCCTGAAGTTTCTGGATCTCCTCCGGTGTGGCGCGAGGCAGCCGGGCAAGCTGAGTGGTCGGGTCGCCCATGACCCGGAACAGGAAGAAGTTGAAAATGATCACGAACAGCAGCGTCAGGATCGACGCCGCGACCTTGCCCGTGAGCCACCGTGCGCTCAACCTGTCTTCCTCCCGTCCCGGGTCACCTCTGCTCGCCTCCGCCTACCGGCCGTCGTCTTCCTCGGGCTCCTCTTCCAGCTCCAGCGCTTCGCTGCCCCGCCGGCGGGACCGGATCACCAGCAGCGCGGCCGCGCCCAACACCACCGCGGCGATGATCACGATCAGGCCGGTGTTGCCACCTCCGCCGCCGGATCCACCTTCACCGGCCGGAGCCAGGGTCAGCAACGGCGCATATCCTGTCTGCAGGCAGAGCGCGTCGCCGTCACCTTCCGGGCAGGTCGGCTTGACGTTCTCGATCCGGTCGCTGCGCCACGCTTCCAGCATCGGGTTCTCGATCAGCACCAGGTACGGGAGCTCCCGCTGCAGGATGTTGATCATCTGGTGGATCACTTCCCGCCGCTCGTCCAGGTCGAACAGCCCGGACTGTTTCTGGAACAGCCGGTCGTACTCCGCGTTGGAGAAGAAGGAGTCGGAGGATCCACCGATCTCGCCGGTGGTCATGATGCTGAGCAGCAGGCTGACGTCGCCGCTCCAGCCCCAGATGAAGCTGTCGAACTCGGGGGCGGGTTTGCCGTCGACCTGGCGGGCGGTGACCTCGGTCAGCCGGTCCACACTCACCGGCTGCGGCTTGAACTCGATCCCGATCTCCTTGGTCATCTCGGCGATCAGGTTTGCCGCCTGGGCGTCGAACGGTGCCTCCGAGCGGGTCCGTGTGTAGAGGTTGAAGGAGAGGCGGTCACCGTTCTTCTCCCGGATCCCGTCGCTGCCCTTGGTGTAACCCGCATCGTCAAGGATCTGGTTGGCCTTGTCCGGATCGAACGGGTAGACCTCATCCGGCATCTCGAACAACGTCTTGTAGTAGGACGGCAGCAGGCCGTTGGCGACAAAGGCGGTACCGCCCGCCGCGATCTGGTTCAGCCGCTCCCGGTCAACTCCGTAGGCGATCGCCTGCCGCACCGGCAGATCCTGAATTGCCGGATTCAGCTTGGCGTCCGGACAGGTCTTCTTCGCGCACATGTTGAAGGCCATCTCCGTGAACCCCGGGGCCGGACTCTTCAGCGTTTCGACGTTCGGCTTTTCGCCGAGCCGCTTGAACGTGGTCTGCTGGACCTCGGGCACAAAATCGATCTCACCGAGCTGCAGCGCCCGTTCGACCGCGTCGGAGTTGCCGTACTTGATGAACTCGATCCGGTCGAATGCCGGCTTGTCCCCGGAGAACTCCGGGTTGCGTTCCATCGTGATCTGGCGACCCCGGTCGAACTTCGTGGTGATGAAGGGGCCGGTTCCGACCAGGGGCAGCTCCGGCTGGTAGGTCGTGGTCAGCTTGCCCTTCGGCACCTTGCCCCAGATGTGTTCGGGCAGGATGTAGAGCAACAGATTGTCGACAATCCGGGTGTCGGGCCGGCTGGTCTTGACGATCACGGTTTTCTCGTCCGGGGTCTCGACCGAGGTGATGTTCTCGGTGGTGGCGGTGAAGAGCTCACCTTCGGTTCCGAGGTTGTCGATCGTCCACTTGACGTCGGTCGAGGTGACCGGCTTGCCGTCCGACCATTTCCTGTCGGCAAGCTTGAAGGTCACCGACTTCTTGTCCTCGGAGACCTCCCAGCTTTCGGCGATACCGGGCGCGGGCGAGAGATCCTTCGGGTTGTAGTTGACCAGCATGTCCCAGTTGATCGCCCAGACCGTCCAGTCCTCCTCATCGAGTCCGATGAACGGGTTGAGCGTCTGCGGATCCTGAGCCCAGCCGATCTTGAGCACATCCTCCCCGGAGGATGCGTTCTTTTCGCCGGCCGCAGTGGCCTGCCCGACCGTACCGGCCAGCATCAGAATTGCGACGAAAAGGGTCGCCGACAGCCATCTCCTCATGAACTTCCCCTCCGGGTTGTTGTCATCCGGCCACCGCCGGTTCCAGCACTTCAAGTGTCTTTCCACCCCCGTCCACCCGCACCTTTGTACCGAGCGGCATGGTCGCCATGTGCTTGCCGTGACCAACCGGCAGGTTGGCGATCGCCGGAATCCCGAGCGGGGCGATCAGTTCGTCCAGCACCTGTTCGATCGAGAGCACCGATTCCGGCCCTTCCGGTGCCACCCGACTGCGCAGGATCACGTCGGTGCCGAACACGAAGCCGGCCAGGTTGTCGAGCTTTCCGGCCCGGAGCAGATGGTTGAGCAGGGTGTCAATCAGGTACTGGTCGGTGTTCAGGTCCTCGAGCAGCAGCACGCAGCCGTCGGTCTCGACCTCGAACGGGGTGCCGATACTGGCCGAAACCAGGGTGAGGCAGCCCCCGGTGAGGACGCCCTCGCCGATCCCGCCGCCAACCGTGAGCACGTACGGATCCTCGGGATCCTCGAACACCCTGCCGAGCGGTTCCGGCTGGAACGCCCGGTGGAACCACTCCTCGGTCTCCTCGGTCAGCTCCTCCTTCTGCCGGGTGAAGCGGACGAAGTTCGGGCCGTAGAAGGTGACCCAGCCCGGCTTCTTCGCCAGCGCCAGATGGAGGCCGGTGATGTCGCTGAAACCGCAGACGATGCGCGGCTCCCCGACCGCATCCCACTCGATCCGGTCGAAGAGGCGGGCCGACCCGTAGCCGCCGCAGAGCGCGTGGACCATGTCGATCCCGTCCTCGGAAAGCGCCCACTGCAGGTCGGCAGCGCGTTCCTCGTCGGTCCCGGCCAGGTAGCCGTGGACCTTGCGGTGATTGGGGCCGAACACGACCCGGTGCCCCCGGGACTCGAAGTAGGCGGTCGCCTGTTCGATCTCGGAACGGGTCTGGGGCGGGCTGGCTGGTGCAACGACCGCAATGGTCGCGCTTTCAGGCAAAGCCTTCGGTTTAGTCCGCTCCATCCCTCTCCCGCGTTCGGACAACGACACCTGCCGGGATATTACGCCTGGCCCCGGAAGCCAGTCAGCCGGCCGGTCTGCCTCAGAGCCACCCGGCCAGTCCGAAGGCAATCCCGAGGCAGAGGTCGATCCCGGCCATCGTTCCCACCACCTTGAGCTGCCGGCGGTGATCCGTTCCCATGTCGTAGACCCAGGCCGCCACCAGGAAGAAGGTGCCGTACCCGAAGACCACGATCAGCGGGATGAACGGGGTGTTCCACCACCAGTACTCCCAGTGGAAGTAGCCGGTGCCGTGCAGAAACAGTTCGACGATCACGCAGAACAGCGAGAACCCGAGGATCATGACCGGCCGGTTGGGCAGGCCGAGGATCTTCATTTTCCGGTCGGCCGGCAGCATCTTGACGAAGACGATTCCGGCGATCGCGAACATGAAGATGATTTCGATCGAGAGGCCGATGTAGATCAGGTAGCTGGTGTCACCGGTGACCGTCCAGAGCGGCGCCCGACCGGTGATGTGAAAGAAGGCCGAGTTGACCAGCTCGTTGAACTGGTCCATCAGGAGCAGGGCCAGTCCGGCCAGCACCATGTCCCAGCGACGCCGCTCGATCTCGACCGAGTACACGTAGAGGACCAGGGCCAGCAGGGTGACCGACGACCACTGAAAGAGAGACCCGTCACGAACCATTGACTGCGCCTCGCGGACAAAATCCGGGACCGCGGTGAGGGGCAGGGAGAGGAGATCCACCAACTTGCCACGAAGCTACCAAGCGGGACTGCCCGGAAGCTCAGTACTTGACCGCAGGGTGACCCGGCCCGCCGGCACCGCGGCCCGGCCCCGGTCAGAGCTCGCGGCGGTTGACCCTCGTACGAATGAACTCGACGATTTCACCGGTAGGGGCGCCGGGGGTGAACACTCCGGTCACACCCATCTCCTTCAGCGCCTCGATGTCCCTGGTCGGGATCGTGCCGCCGACCGTCAGCAGCACGTCGTCGACCCCCTGTTCGGCCAGCAGCTCGGAGATCTTCGGGACCAGGGTCATGTGGGCGCCGGAAAGAATCGAGACACCGATCGCGTCCGCGTCCTCCTGGATCGCGGTCTCGACGATCTCTTCCGGGGTCTGGTGGAGCCCGGTGTAGATCACCTCCATGCCGGCATCCCGGAGCGCCCGGGCGATGATCTTCGCCCCCCGGTCGTGACCGTCGAGGCCGGGCTTGGCAACGACAACCCGGATCTTGTGCGCGGCAGCCGCAACCATGAACCGAACCCTACCGTCCCCCGGCCAAGGCAGCGGCTCAGAAGACCGGGGTCTCGGTGTAGGTGCCGAAGACCTCCTGGAGGGTGGCGACCATCTCCCCGACAGTGACCTGCTCCCGGGCCGCGTCGAGGATCGGGTACATCAGGTTCTGGTCGGTGCCGGCGGCCCGTTTCAGCTCGGCCAGGCTGCTTTCGACTGCGGCCGAGTCACGGACGGCACGGGTGGCGGCCAGACGCTCGACCTGCTTGGTTTCCAGGGCGGGATCGATGTGAAGCAGCGGCACCTCTTCCTCCTCGCTCTGGTATCGGTTCACCCCGACGATCGTGAACTCGCCGGAGTCCAGCTTGCGCTGGAACTCGAAGGCAGACTCGGCGATTTCCCGCTGCGGATAGTTCTTTCGGATTGCCTCGACCATGCCGCCGAGCTCGTCGATGCGGTCGAAATACCGGTACGCCTCGGCCTCCAGTTCATCGGTCAGCGCCTCGACGAAGTACGAGCCGCCGAGCGGATCCGGGGTGTTGGTCACACCGGTCTCGTGGCTGATGATCTGCTGGGTGCGGAGCGCCACCCGGACCGCCTCCTCGGTCGGCAGCGCGAGCGCTTCGTCAAAGGAGTTGGTGTGGAGCGACTGGGTGCCGCCGAGTACGCCGGCCAGTGCCTCGAGGGCGGTCCGGACGATGTTGTTGAGCGGCTGCTGGGCGGTGAGTGAAACTCCGGCGGTCTGGGTGTGGAAACGAAGCCGCATCGACTCGGGCCTCTCTGCTCCGTAGGTTTCCCTCAGCTCACGGGCCCAGATCCGGCGGGCGGCACGGTACTTGGCGATTTCCTCGAAGAAGTCGATGTGGGCGTTGAAGAAGAAGGAGAGCCGGGGAGCGAAGGAGTCCACATCGAGGCCGCGTTCGATCGCCCGTTCGACGTAGGTGAAACCGTCCTTGAGGGTGAAGGCGAGCTCCTGGGCGGCGGTCGCTCCGGCCTCCCGGATGTGGTACCCGGAGATCGAGACGGGATGCCAGCGGGGCATCTCCCTGGTCGAGTACTCGATCATGTCGGTGACCAGCCGCATCGCCGGTTCGACCGGAAAACACCACTCCTTCTGGGCGATGTACTCCTTGAGGATGTCGGTCTGGATCGTTCCCGAGAGCCGTTCCGGGGAGACACCCTGGCGCTCCCCCACCAGCACGTAGAAGGCCAGCAGGATCGCGGCCGGGGCGTTGATCGTCATCGAGGTCGAGACCTCGCCCAGCGGGATGCCCTGGAAGAGCCGCTCCATGTCGTCGAGGGTGTCGACCGCCACTCCTTCCCGACCGACCTCGCCGAGCGAACGGGGATGGTCGGAGTCGTAACCCATCAGGGTGGGCATGTCGAAGGCGGTCGAAAGCCCGGTCTGGCCGTGGTCCAGCAGGTAGTGGAACCGCTCGTTGGTTTCCTCGACCGTGCCGAAGCCGGCGAACTGGCGCATGGTCCAGTTGCGACCCCGGTACATCGACTCGTAGGGACCCCGGGTGAACGGGTAACGGCCCGGTTCGCCGATCTTCGCCTCCGCGTCTCCGGTGACGTCCTCCGGCCCGTACGCGGCCCGGATCGGCACCCCGGACATGGTCTCGAACCGGAGCTCCCCGCCACCGGACTCCCGGTTTTCAGACTCGGCAGCAGGCGGTGAGGCAGGTGTGGAGTTCGGTTCCATGATCGAACCCCGATGGTATCCGGCCTGCCCGGCCTCCGCCCCACACGGAGACCGGGCCTGCCGAAACTCTTATGCGGCCGCGGCCGGTGCCTTCGCTTCTGCCGGCGGCCAGCTTGCGACCTGGTTGGTGAAACCGGCGGGGCTGAATACCACCAGCAGCCTGCCCTCGCCGTGCTCGGGGTTGTCGAGGCGTACCTTCTCCCGGGCCGGAATGGTCACGATCTTGCCCGGCTCGAGCACGGTCACGTCACCATCGCCGTCCTCGCTGATCAGACGGATCGCCCCGTGGAGGGGAACCAGCAGGGATTCGGACTCACCGTGGTCGTGGAGACCCATCTGCCCACAGCAGGGGACGGTCACCTCGACCACACCCATCTGCCGACCCGGCTGATCCGCGACCAGAATCTCGGCCACCGGCCCGTTTTCAACGGGAGCCTGGTGCCGTTCACCTTCGCCGAGTTGTACGCAGTTCACGCTCATGTCTCACCAGCCTTGGGTCAAACGCCGATCTGGTCGAAGCATAACTGATTACACACTTGCCATGTGTAAATCGGTTCGGTGAAGCCGGTTCGGTCCCGGTCAGGACCGGCAGCCGCGGAGCGCCTCAAAGAGCTGTCGGCGGCGTCGCCGGAAAGGTTCGGACTGGCCGATCGTGAAATGACCGACCGTCGCGACCGCAACCAGACCGGTGATCGTGCCGACGACGGCCAGATCCCGACCGATCCGGTCGAGGCGCAGCTCCTCCCAGGCGCGTTCGGATGCGACCGCGGCCAGCTTCGGATCCGGGTTGACCACAACCGCGTTACCGACCGCCTCCAGCATCGGCAGGTCCGAGGCGGAGTCCGAGTAGGCCCAGGAGGCGGCCAGGTCGATCCCGCGATCGGCCGCGATCTCCTCCATCGCGATCACCTTCCCCGGTCCGTAAACGAAGGGCCCCGCGAGTTCACCGGTGTAACGGCCGTCCTCGACCGCGTAGCGGGTGCCGATCCCGCCGTCCATGCCGAGGATGCGGGCCAGGGACTCGACCATCTCGGACCCGGCGGCGCTGACGATGAATGTAAGTCTCCCCTCGTCCTGATGGCGATGAACCTCGGCCAGGATGCGAGGGTAGATCCGGGGCAGAATCCCGGCGAGGACTTCCGGCCACATCCGGTCGATCAACTCGACCCTGGATCCGCCTACCGACTCCTGGGCGACCGCCAGCACCTGGGCGGTTTCCTCGTCGGAGGCTCCGCGCAGACGAAACTTGAGGTGATCCACCGCCCAGCCGGCCACCTGACGGCGGGAGATGATTCCCCGGGTCCGAGCCACCCTCGCGAACTCCATCGAGCTGGACCCTGACATCAGGGTCTTGTCGAGATCGAAAAAGGCCGCTTCGCGCAGATCCGTCATTGACCGATACGTTAGTGCCGGGAGCGTGTTGACCGCGAGAGGGAGTGGATTGTGGAACCGACTGGAACGCATCCGGCCGATGTGACACGGCAAGGAGGGAGCAGAGTGGCCCGTTACGGACTGGTCGCGGTACTGGCCGCCCTGCTGTTTGCTGCACTGCCGGCGAGCCCGGCGACCGCACAGACACCACCGCCGGTCTCAAACTGGGTGCTGACCGGATCGAAGGAGTACCTGCCGGTGGCGGGCAGTCCGACCGTCTGCGGCAGCCAGGGGCTCACCTCGGATGGGGAGTCGCTCTGGTTTTCCTGGAACTTTGGCTTCTCCCATAACGATCTCAATCTCACCCGGACTTTCGATCAACGCTGCAGTAACTCGATCCCGCCGAACCTACTCGCGACCGGCCACGATCACATCGGCGGAATCGATCTCCATGAGGGGATCATCTACGCGCCGATCGAGGACGGGGCCAATTTCCTCTCGCCCTGGATCGTGCTCTATCGGGCAAGCGACCTCGCCTACACCGGGACCGCGTTTGCGCTGGACCGCGCCTACCTGACCGAAGGGGTTCCGTGGGTTGCGATAGATGGTCCGCGTGGCGTTGCCTATACCGCTGAAGCTCACAACACAACCGTCCTCAACGTCCACCGGCTCAGTGATTTCCACATCATCCGGACGGTCACTCTTAACCAGGAGGTGCCCGATATCCAGGGGGCAAAAATGTTCAGGGGACTGCTCTACTACTCGCAGGACAACGGCCCGCGAAAGTCAATCGGGGCGCTCGATCCGGAGACCGGCCATGTAACCAACCTGTTCGACCGCGATCTGGGCAACGGGTACGAAGCGGAGGGCCTGACCTTTGTTCAGCGCCGCTCCGGCACCGAGATGCTTGCGATCGAACTGTACAAGGGGACCAAGGGAGACCCGAACGACCCGTTCCACGCCCGCCTCCAGCGCTACCGGATCAACGGGGACACCACTCCACCAAGGCTGGCCGGGTTGAGACTGAAACCGAAGCAGGTCAGATCAGGAAAGCGGCCGGCCCGCATCGCGGTGGCGGTCCGTTCCTCCGAGCCGGCCACGATCACCGGTCAGTGGCAGCGCTGTACCGGCCCCAGGCGAAACCCCTGCCGAAAACTGAAAACTGCCGGATCGCCGTTCACCCGTTCACTCGGGACCGGCCCCAACCGGTTCCGCATCAAGGCCGTGAACGGCACCAGGAACCCGAAGCCCGGCCGCTGGCAGCTGAGGCTGACCCCAACCGACGAAGCTGGCGTCACCGGCAAGCCGGCCAGAGCATCAATACGGGTTCTCCCTCCCCGCAGAGGCCGATAGGCGATCCTCGAATATCAGACGAACGGGGAGTGGCTTTGAGACTGAATCCGGAAGTTCCGAGAGTTCCGTGGCAACAGGAATGGAGCGCAGTACTGGCTGCCACACTGGTGGGCGTGTTGAGTGTTGTGCTGGCAGCAGGCCCGGCGACCGCACAGACACCACCGCCGGTCTCAAATTGGGTACAGACCGACACGCGGAGCTTCATGCCCCTGGTCGGGACCCCGCAGATATGCGGAACCCAGGGCATCGCCTCGGACGGCAGCTCGCTCTGGTTTTCCTGGAACCAAGGTCTCAGCCACAACGACCTGGCCCTGACCAGGACTTTCACTGCTCGCTGCACCGGCGCAATCCCGCCCAGCTTGGCCGCGACCCAGCACAACCACATCGGCGACATCGACATCCACAACGGAATTCTCTACGCGCCGATCGAGGACGGCCCGGCGGGCTACCTCTCCCCCTGGATCGTCCTTTACCGGGCGAGTGATCTCACCGCCACCGGCAGGGCCTTCGAGCTGGACCGGACCTACCTGACCGACGGGGTGCCGTGGGTGGCGATCGACGCTCCCCGCAAGGTGGCCTACACCGCCGAGTGGAACCACACCACCAGATTGAACGTCCACCGGTTGAGTGACTTCAAGCTGCTACGCACCGTTGAGCTGGACAAGGAGGTGCCCCGGATCCAGGGCGCCAAGGTGTTCCGCGGCTCGCTCTACATCGCCCGTGATAACCGGCCTGACCACTCGATCGAGGCGATCGATCCGGAGACCGGCCACGTGACCCACCTCTTCGACCGGCCCGAACTGGGTGACAGCGAGGCGGAAGGGATCGCCTTCATCCGCCGGAAGTCCGGCACAGTGATGGCCCTGCTGGAGCTCTACCAGGGGGCCCGGCTGAGCTACTACCGGATCAACGGCGACACCACCCCGCCGAGACTGTCCGGGCTGAAGTTGAAGCCGATGCGGATCAGAGCGACGAAGCGGCCCGCCAGGCTCGTGGCCAGGGCCCGCTCCTCGGAGCCGACGACGGTGACCGGCCAGTGGCTGCGCTGCACCGGACCGAAGCGCAAGCTCTGCCAACGCCTGCGGGCGGTCGGCAAGCCGTTCAACCGAACCCTAAAGACCGGACGCAATGGTCTCAGCCTCAGGGCCGTAGCCGGAAACAGGAAGCTGACTCCCGGAAAGTGGCGCCTCCGCCTCACCCCCACCGACGAAGCCGACATAACCGGCAGGCCGACCGAGGCCACCCTCACGGTGCTACCAGCCCGCAAGTAACTCCGACCAGCGGCGGACGGAGGGAACCTGGCTCCCGACGAAACTGGCTCCCGACGGGAGGCTTCTCAGCCGACTTGACCGAAAGACCTCCCCTCGGCGCTACGCGCGGGTGGTCCCCGGCGGTGACTCAGGGCGGCCGGAGCCGGAAATCACCGGGATCCCCTTTCAGCGGGTGGTCCGCAGGGGCCTCCAGCCGTTCGCTGACAAGGAGTAAAGGCCGGAAATCACCGCGATCTTACGTGGGTAAGTGAGCTGTGATTTCCGGCCGTCGACGAAGCCAGCGGGCGGCTGGTGGTTCCTGCGGACCTCGCCCGGGCTAAACCTGGACCAAGATGGCGTCTCCCTGGCCCCCACCGGAGCAGATCGCGGCGCAACCGAGGCCGCCACCGCGGCGCTTGAGCTCACGGACCAGAGCGCCGATCACCCGGGCACCGGAGGCACCGATCGGGTGGCCGAGCGCGATCGCGCCGCCGTTCACGTTGACCTTCTCCTCGTCGATGCCCAGCATCTTCACGGTGTTCAGCGAGACCGAGGCGAAGGCCTCGTTGATCTCCCAGAGATCGACGTCGGCCGGGGTCTTGCCGATCTTCTCCAGGGCCGCCTTGGCGGCCAGGGCCGGGGTCTTGGCGAGGCAGGCGTACTCGTCGCCGATCTGGCCGTAGCCGACGATCGTGCCCATGATCTCCTTGCCGTTGGCCTTCGCCCACTCCTCGGAGGCGAGCACCAGCGCGCCGGCCCCGTCGTTCACGCCCGGAGCGTTGCCGGCGGTGTGGGTGGCGTCCTCGCCACCGATCGTCCGCAGCTTGCCGAGACTCTCGGCGGTCGCGTCGGGACGGATCGCCTCGTCGGCATCAACCACGGTGTCGCCCTTGCGGCCCTTGACCGTGACCGGCACGATCTCCTCGGCCAGCACGCCGTTCTGCTGGGCGGCGTCGGCCCGCTGGTGGGACTGGGCCGAGAAGCGGTCCATGTCCTCACGCTCGATCCCGAGCTGGTTGGAGACACCGGAAGCCTCGTTGATCATCTGCAGATGGGTGAAGGGGTTGGTCAGGCCGTCGTGGGTCATCGCGTCGACCGCCTTCACGTCACCCATCCGGAAACCGAACCGGGCTCCGGGCAGCAGGTACGGGGCGCCGGACATCGACTCCATGCCGCCGCCGACACCGAGCTCGATGTCACCGGCGCGGATCGCGGTGTCGATCAGACCGACCGACCGCATGCCTGATGCGCAGACCTTGTTCACGGTCTCGGAGGGAACCTCTTTCGGGATGCCGCCGTTGATCTGGGCCTGACGGGAGGGAATCTGGCCCTGCCCGGCCTGCAGTACCTGGCCGAAGGAAACCTGCTCGACCTGATCCGGGGCCACCCCGGCACGATCGAGGGCACCGGCAATCGCGGCTCCGCCGAGTTCGGCTGCATCCACGGTCTTGAGACCACCGCCCATCTTGCCGAAGGGGGTGCGGGCGGTACTGAGGATGACTGTGCGGGCCATTGTGCCTTTCGGTTTACGAGGGGAAGTTCGAAAAGAGGACTAAAAAAGCGAATATGGACGATACCGGGTGCCCCTTCTCAAGGGTCACCGGTTCGGCTACGCTCAACCTGTCCCATACAAGGGGTGGGTCCCGCGCGGTGGAAAATCTCAGGATGAAAGTTGTCTCGACAGCGTTGGTGCTGTTCGCAAGTGGATCCTTGATGATGGCCGGGATAGCAGTCGCAGGACCGCTTTCTACGTACTCGGCCGAGCCCGTGGCGGACATAAATCCGGGTGCCGGAAGCGGCATCTCCAATTCGGTCGATCCCGAGTTCACCGCGGCAGGCAATCAGGTCTTCTTCATCGCCGATGACGGGGTGAACGGCAAGGAACTCTGGGCCAGCGACGGCAGGCCGGGCGGCAGCACCCAGATGATCAAGGATGTAAACCCGGCCCCCGGGGTCGGCAGCAACCCTGAGGGTCTCGTCACCTACGAGGGCGAGGTCTACTTCTCGGCCGATGACGGGGCAAGCGGACGCGAGCTCTGGAAATCCAACGGGACCGAAGCCGGAACGATGATGCTCAAAGACATCCAGGTCGGCTCCGATTCATCGTCGCCGTCCAGACCGGTCGAGGCCGGGGGCAAGCTGTTTTTCGCCGCAAACGAAGGTCCCGGCCCGGCCTTCAGGGGTACCGAACTCTGGATGACCGATGGCACCGGCCCCGGAACCGGGTTGGTCAAGGACATCGAAGCCGACGGCTGCATGGGCGGGTCGAGTCCGAGAGAGCTGACCGAAGTCGACGGGCTTCTCTACTTCGTCGCCAACTTCTCGAGTCCGGGCTGCAGCGATTCCGATCTTGGCCAGCTCTGGAAGAGCGACGGGACCGAGTCCGGCACACAGTTGATTTCAGACCTCAGACCCGGGAATTCTTCTGACCCATTCATTCAGAACATCACCGAACTGAATGGACTGGCCGTTTTCGCCGCCACAGTGAGTTCGGAAGGCGTTGAACTTTTTACCAGCGACGGGACCAATTCCGGCACCGTCCTTCAGGTCCTGGACCCCGGTCCGACCAACGGCGTCTTTGGCCCGTTCACGGTATTCGATGGCTGGGCTTACTTCCAGGGAAACGACGGAACCAACCGTGAACTCTGGCGAACCGACGGAACCGGCACTACCGCGCTTTTCAAGGATCTTGACCCGACTCCGTCCGCTCAGAGCCAACCCGACTCGATCACCGTGGCAAACGGGGCGCTCTGGCTGATGCCCACCGTCGCCGGCACCTCTTCGGAACCGTGGACAAGCGACGGGATACCCGGCGGTACCAATCTAGCCAAGGACATAAACCCGGGGACCGGAAATTCTTTCCCGACGGACTTCACCGGACTGGGGGGCCGGACCTTCTTCCTGGCCAGCAACACCTCGAGCACGCCCTTCACCATGACCAACTACCAGCTCTGGCAGTCGGACGGCACCGCCGGCGGGACCATTGCCAGAAGCAGCATCGCCGCCGGTGACGACCTCGAAGACAAGGTCAAATGGCTGGCCAAGGTCGGGCCGAGGCTGGTCTTCGGGGCGGACAACAACGACGGGACCGGCTTCGAACTCTGGTCCTTCACCGACAACGAAGAACCGCTGACCACGATTACCTCCGGCCCCGCGAATAACACGACGATTACCGACCCCTCCCCCGTTTTCGGTTTCGAGTCCGACGATCTGCCGGCCACCTTCGAGTGCCGACTCTACGACAGCAGTCTTCCCGCCCCGGCTTTCGGCCCCTGTTCGGGACCAGGCGCGACGCATACCCCGCCAGCCCCGCTGTCCACGGTCAATGAAGTCGGGAGTTTCAGGTTCGAGGTCAGGGCATTCGACGAATCCGGGAATGTTGACCCGACCCCGGTCGGGCGGACATTCACACTCGACGTGAAGCCCCCTGATACCGAGATAACCGCCGGACCAGCCGAAGACTCGACCATCACCAGTCCCTCCCCCACCTTCGAGTTCCGCTCCGTCAACCAAAGTGGTTCAGGTCAGTCCGGGGCCACCTTCGAATGTCGTCTCTTCGCGACCGGTCAGAGCGCACCGGCTTTCGGTACCTGCTCGGGACCAGGCGAAACCCACACCCCGGCCAGTCCGCTCGCCAAAGGCAGCTACACCTTCGAGGTCAGGTCAACCGATCCGGTCGGGAACACCGACCCAACTCCGGCTTCGCGTTCCTTTGCGGTCGAGGCCCCGGTTGCCGACAAGACGCTCAAGGGGTCAGCTACAGCCTGGAAGGTACAAAGGCAGCGCGGCAAAAGGCTTGGGATCAAGGTGAAGGTCAAGGCGATTGAGGCCCTGCGGGTCGCCCTGAGCGGCAAGGTCATCGATGGCCGCAGGAAGACTGGCTTGAAGAGAGTGACCAATTCCCTGAAGCCGGGTGCTTCCAGGACCATCGTTCTACGCCTGCCCAGGAAGAAGAACCGGGCGCTGCTTGCCCGGGTCAGGCGGACCGGGAAGGTCAGGGCGCTGGTCGCGGTGACCCTGAGCGACCCGGCCGGGAACAGGAAGCAGGTCCGCCTCTCGGTGAAGCTCCGCTGAGCCACGGCGCCCCGGGTCCTAGTATCCGGCGAATGAAGGCCCACGCGAGTGCACTCCCCATGTCCGACCTCGATGCCGACCTGGTGGCGGTCGGCCTCTTTGAAGGTGACGAACTGAGCCAGCCGCTGGGCAGCACCGGCGGTGCCGCTGACGCCTCGTCTGACTTCAAGTCGCAGGTAATCGTCTACCCCGGAAGGCCAGTCCGGACGGTGATCATCGGGCTCGGACCGAAGGAAGATTTCACCGCCGAGAAGGCCCGAGTGGTCGGTGCCGTTTCGCAGCAGGCACTTAAACAGGTCAAGGGCGAGGCGCTGGCCTGGGTGCTCCCGGACTTGCCAGACGGGGTTGATGCGGGGGCTGTGGCCGCCGCCCTGATCGAGGGGGCGGGTTTCTCCGCCTTCGAGTTCGACCGGTACCGGTCCGGCAGCGACGGCGAGGAGGCCGCCCCGACCCTGAAGTCGGTCGAGGTCAGTGCCGGGACCGACGTCACCGAGGCGGTACGGATCGGCGAGGTGGTAGTCAATGCCGCCAACCGGGCGAGGGAGCTCCAGAGCATGCCGGCCAATGAGGCCACCCCGAAGTTCCTGGCCCGGAGGGCGAAGGAGATCGCAGCCGCCCACAAACGGATCGAGGTGGAAGTGATGAAGCGCCAGGCGATCGTGAAGGCCGGGATGGGAGGCCTGGCCGCAGTCTCGAAGGGGGGCGAGGAGGTCGGCCCACGGCTGATCACCCTCCGCTACTCGGGCCGGGATGGTGGCGAGACACTCGGGCTGGTCGGCAAGTCGGTGACCTTCGACTCGGGCGGGATCTCGATCAAGCCCTCGGCCGGGATGCACGAGATGAAGATGGATATGTCCGGCGGGGCGGCGGTACTCGAGGCCGTGAACGCGATCGCCGAGCTCGACCTTGCGATCAACCTGATCGCCGTGCTCCCGGCGACCGAGAACATGCCTTCAGGCACCGCTCTGAAACCGGGTGACGTCCTCACCCAGCTGAACGGCAAGACGGTCGAGGTGACCAACACCGACGCCGAGGGCCGCCTGATCCTGGCCGACGCGCTGACCTGGTGCGCCCGTCAGGGGGCCGACCGCATGGTGGACCTGGCCACCCTGACCGGGGCGGTGTTGATCGGACTCGGCTCAACCTACGCCGGCCTGATCGCCAACGACGACGAGCTCGCGGCGCAGGTCGAGGCTGCCGGTGAACGGACCGGTGAGCTGGTCTGGCGGCTTCCGCTCCACCCCGAGTACCGGGAGCTGATCGAGGGTTCGATCACCGATCTGGTGAACACCTCGGCCAAGCGCAAGGCGGGGACGATCTACGCCGGTTCCTTCCTCGAGGAGTTCACCGAGGGCAGGCCGTGGGCGCATCTCGACATCGCCGGCACCGCCTGGGATACCGGCCGCGAGTACTGGGGCGCCGGCCCAACCGGTTTCGGAACCCATCTGCTGATCAGCCTGGCCCGCGAGCTCGCCCAGACCAACTAGCCCAAAAGAAAGTGGTGGGGCCAACCGGTATCTCCACGGATATCTGCGGGCCCCACCTCCGGCAGACGATCCCCGGTGGGGCCCACGAGTGCCTATATGGACACCTGCGGGCCCCACCATGGGGGGAGTAGAGGTTGAGGGGAGGGTTACTTCCTCGGCCGGATCTTCAGTGCGTCGACGACCACGTCGAAGAGGTCGGTCTGGTTCTTCAACCCCATCAGGTTGGCCGCCCGGGGACCGTAAGCCCGCACCGGGACCGTGATCCCGCTGTGCTCCTGTGAGCTGTCACCCGACTTGGTGCCGTAGCCCATGGTCAGGAACGCGCCCTCGTTGGTGATCAGGATCACCGAGCGATCGGCGCCCGGACCCGGCAGGATCTGACCTGACTGGCCGTGATCGGCAGAAACGATCACAAGTGTCTTCGGACTCTTTCTCGCAAACCTGATGCCGGCCTGGATCGCCTTGTCGAACCCGACCAGCTCCCCGATCTGACGACAGGGGTTGGCCGCGTGCGCGCCCTTGTCGATCCCGGCACCCTCGACCTGCAGGAAGAAGCCCTTCTTCTTGCCCTTCGAGCGCTGGTTGAGGATCTGGATCGCCCGGTTGGTCATGTTGAGCAGGGAGGGCTGGTCGGCCGGACGATTGCCGGTTTCGCAGCGGACGCGGCTGGATACCGGCCAGTTCCGTTCCGCCTGGGGACCCTTCCACTCAGGAGATATCGTGCCGCCCGAGAAGAGGCCGAGGATTCGCTTCTTGCCCCTGTACGAGTTCAGCTCGGCAGCATTGTTCAGAAGCTGGAAGCCCTGTCGCTCCGCGGACTGGATCACGGACTTTCCGTGGTCGGGGCCGCCCAGGATGGAACCCTCGAAGTCACTGTGTCCGCCGCCCAGAATCACGTCCATGCGACTGTCAGCCGCCTGTTCGGCGATCGATCCCGGCCCCCCGGCTGCTTTGGTCTCCATCGAGCAGTCTCCAGGCCCCTCGCAGGATCGCAGTCGCGAATGAGCCATCTGAACGGCCGGTGTTGCGCCGGTCACCGAGTCGGTGGTCACGTTGCCGGTGCGGTAGCCGCCCCTCTGGGCGAGCTCGGCCATCGTCACGAGCGGCTTGTTGGTGAAAGCCTCGGTCGAGATCCGGAGCAAACCGGTCTTGTGGCCGGTAGCCCAGGCCGTCCCGGACGCGGCTGAGTCGGTGACGTAGAACGGTTTGGGGTTCTTCGGGTTCGGGTCGGTCAACTCGTCGAGGGCGTATGTCGTGACTGAACCGGCGAACTTCATCCGGTCCATGGCCAGATGCCCGGCCGCCCCGTACTGGTAGTTGCGACCGGCAGTGACCGCGTTCTCGTCCATGCCGTCCCCGATGAACAGAATCACGTTTCGGACCGGGCCGGACTTGAGCTGCGCCCGGATGTTCGGGGTCTTGTCGGTCGGGTCCTTCTTCGCCTTCTTCGCCGCGAATCCGATCGCTCCGCCACCGACCAGAAAAACGGCGAGCAACGCCACCAGCAAACGCTTCCTGTACTTCATCTCCCTGAACCCTCCCTGGGCATCGGTACGGCGTCGGTTCTGTCCCGGCACCTTTTCCAAGCGCCAAGTCTACCGGTTGCCTGCCGCTGCCCCGGTAGTTCAGCCCAGAATCATGCAGGTGGAGGTCGCCGTGGCCAGCAGACGACCGGACTTCGGCTCGTAGAGGCGGGCATCGGCGGTCGCCTGCCGCCTGCCGCGATAGGTGACCTCCCCGGTGCAGTGAACGGTTCCGGTCGCTGTGGCAATCGCCCGCAGATACTTGGCTTCGAGTCCGAGCGAGGCGTACGGCACCCCGGCCGGGAGGGTGGTGTGGACCGCGCAGCCAGTCACCGAGTCGAGCAGGGTCGCGGCAAAGCCACCGTGGACGATGCCGATCGGGTTGTAGTGCTCCTCGCCCGGGGTGGCGGCGAAGGTGACCTTGCCCTCCTCGACCTCGACCGGCTCCATGTTCATCAGCACCGCGATCGGTGCCGGCGGGATCTCCCCGGCGGCCATCGCCCGCATGTACTCAAGTCCGCTCATCTCCAGACCACGGGCAGCGGTCGCCACCGGGTCCTGCCAGGTGAGCGTGGCCGAGCGCGTGGCTTCAGGCATCGAGTCGGCCAGGGAGGCCGCCTGCTCCCTGGCCGTCATCGGTTCGCTCAATGTGAGGCGCTCCGCTCGAGCCCACGGCTACGGTCGTCGTCCGCCCCGACCTGTGGTGCCGGGTACGTCAGGTCCGCGAGGATCTCGCTGTCGGTGAGCTTCACCCGGGGTGCAGCCAACTTGAGTTTGAGGGGGTTCTTTTCCTTGAGTTTCATCTGGACCTCCCATCGGGGGGATCGGGTCGGTTTCATGGAGAAACCCTGTGCTGAAAGAGAACCTAGAACACTCAGTTGCGTGACGCAACCTAGTGTGCGTCACCTCACAGTTGCTTCAAGCGACTGACGGTGGCACAATCGTTTCGTGCTGTACCACGACTATCCGGGGCAGGAATGCTCGATCGCGGCTTCGCTGGAAGTGGTCGGCGAGCGCTGGTCGCTCCTGATCATCCGCGACGTGCTCCGCGGACGACGTCGGTTCGACCGGATCCAGTCCTCGCTCGGGATTGCCCGCAACGTCCTCACCAAACGCCTCAACCGGCTGGTCGAGGCCGGGATCCTCGAGAAACGTGCCTACCAGTCGGGTCCGGAGCGCTTCGAGTACTTCCTCACCAACAAGGGCCTTGATCTCTGGCCGGTACTGATGTCCCTGGTCGAGTGGGGCGACCGGTACTGCGACTCCGGCACCGGCCGGGCGCTGCGAATCGTCCACAAGAACTGCGGCGGCGAGGTGGACGGCCGCAGAATCTGCGAGAAGTGCGGAGCCCACCTGACCGTTCAGGACGCCGAGTCAGTCCCCGCCTGACCCACCAACGCCGCACCGCATGGATCCGGCGAGTCCTGTGGTTGGGTCGGGTGGTGGGGATCTCGTTGCCCTTCCCCAGCCTCGGGGTCTGTTCCACCAGCGTCTCTCCGGCGGGTGGCCGGGTTTTTTGCTTTTCGCACCGAGCGGGAGCGAAACGCGGACAGGACCCGCCGGCCGCCAAGGCCGGTCCATCGCGGTCAACCTGAACTTGCATACCGCTGCCGGTCCGCTCGGCGCAACCCCGGCCTTGACCGCGGGACGTTCGGGTTCGTTCGAGCCGTAAGGTTCCGGGCATGAATTTTGATCTGACCGACGAGCAGCGCCTGCTCCAGGAGACGGTTCGTGACTTTGCCCGCAGCGAGGTCGCGCCGGTCGCCGAGGAGCTTGACCGCACCAAGACCTTCCCCTACGAAATCGTGGCGAAGATGGCCGGGATGGGCCTGATGGGGATCCCCTTTCCCGAGCAGTACGGCGGGGCCGGGGCCGACATCCTCTCCTACGCGCTGGCGGTCGAGGAGCTGGCCCGGATCGACTCCTCGGTCGCAATCACGATGGCTGCCCACACCTCGCTCGGCACCACCCCGATCTACAACTGGGGCACCGAGCAGCAGAAGGACGAGTGGCTACCACAGCTCTGCTCCGGCCAGAAGCTGGCCGCCTTCGGCCTGACCGAGCCGGAAGCCGGGTCAGACGCCGGTAACACCAAGACCCGGGCGGTACTGGACAGCGGCGAGTGGGTGATCGACGGCGCCAAGCAGTTCATCACCAACTCCGGCACCGACATCTCGGCCCTGGTCAGCATCACCGCGGTCACTGGTGAACGCCCCGACGGACGGCCCGAAATCTCGAACATCATCGTGCCCAACGGCACCCCAGGCTACGAGGTCGATCCGCCCTACCGCAAGATGGGCTGGCTCGCCTCCGACACCCACCCCCTCACCTTCGCCGGCGCCCGGGTTCCCGAGGAGAACCTGCTCGGCCCCCGGGGCGAGGGCTTCAAACAGTTCCTGCAGATCCTCGACGGCGGCCGGATCGGCGTGGCCGCGATGTCGGTCGGGGTTGCTCAGGGGGCGCTCGACGAGGCGATCAAGTATGCGCAGGAACGTCAGGCCTTCGGCCAGTCGATCTCGAGGTTCCAGACGATCCAGGCAAAGATCGCCGACCTCTCATCCCAGCTCGAGGCCGCCCGCCTGCTTACTTACAAGGCGGCGATCATGAAGGACCGCGGCGAGAACTTCACCCTCACCGCCGCCCAGGCGAAGCTGATCACCGGCCGGCTCGCGGTCCGGGCGACCGAGGAAGCGGTCCAGATCCACGGCGGCTACGGCTTCATCGAGGAGTACCCGGTCTGCCGTTTCTACCGGGACGCCAAGATCCTCACCATCGGCGAGGGCACCGACGAGGTCCAGCAGATGGTGATCGCCCGCGCTCTCGGCTGCTGACCGCCGCCCACCCGGGTTCAGGCTGACGAACCTCGCTGCGGGGTTGTTGATGCCCGAATCAGAACATCGGTTTCGACGAGCAGCTCGACCGGTCCATCGCCGGGATTCTCAATCGCCTCGATCAGGGTCCGAGCCGCAACGGCGCCGAGTTCCGCCGGACGATCGTCGAGGACTGTCAGCGGGGGCGATGCGTTCCGGGTGCGTTCACCATCGCCAGCGGTACCGATCAGGAGGTCAGCCGGCACCTCCACACCTCGACTGTGACAGTGGTCCAGCAGGACCAGGGCCAGCTCGTCGATCGTTGCGTAGATGGCGTCGGGCCGCTCAACCTGATTGAGAATCAGGGCCGTCGATCGATCCACATCTTCGTTTCCGAGGCTCTCGGAGAGAGTGATTCTCGGCTCAAGCGAACGGTCGGCGCACCAGGCACGGTACGCCTCGATGCTGTCCCGCTCGAACGAGTCGATCGGCTCTGTCGCAAACAGATCCACCCGGTCCGCACCGCGATCGGCAAGGTGATCCAGCATTCGCTTCGTCGCGAGCGGGGCATCAATATCAACGGAGAGCATGCGTACTGAGTCCGTCTCGGTGTGGTCGACCCGCTGGCCGACCGTGATCACCGGTTGACCACGCAGGTCGAAGCTGGTCACTGTGTGGTCACCGGCAGCCGGGTCAACCACCACGACCCCATCAACCGAAACACCCTTCTGACCCTCCCCTGGGGGCAGCAGGAGCAATCCGTATCCAGAATCAAAGGCTTCGGCCGCTGCGGCACCGAGAAGCCGGAAGTAGTAATCGACCGACCCGATCACCTCTGGCGCCACCGCCAGTCCGGGCATGGCAACCGCGATCAGGCCGGTGCGCCCTCCGACCAGCGAACGGGCGATCGGATTCGGGACGTATCCGATCTCCCCCGCGACCGCCTTGATGCGCAGTCTCACCTCGGCAGAGATGCGGCCCTTGTCGCGCAGGGCCAGGGAGGCGGTTGCCATCGAGACCCCGGCGGCATTCGCAACATCCTGCAGGCTGGGTGCGCGGCTCATGGTGGCGAAGCATAGGCGATCGCCTGCGAGTCTTGCCGAAATATGATAAAACGCTTCACCACATTCAGGCTAAACGCTTCATCACGAGGCCAAGAGACAGGAGAGCAGGCAATGAATTTCGAGGCAGTACGCAGGACAGCACCGTGGGCGGTCCCACTCCTGGCACTCGCCCTCGCCGGACTTTCGTGGCTGACCGTGACCGGTTCGGCCGAAGCCGGCAAGACGGCGGATACCGTCCTCAGGAACGGCACGGTCCTGACAGTAGACAGCAAGGACTCGGTCCGATCCGCGGTGGCCATCCGCAAGGGGAAGATCACCTACGTCGGTTCAAACCGGGGAGTGAGACGCTGGATCGGCAAACGCACCAGGGTGATCAACCTGAAGGGTGCGACGGCGATGCCAGGCATGGTGGACGGGCATGCACACCCGCTTCTGGGTGGAGACGTTCTCGATGACTGTGACCTCGGGAACCTCGAATCGACAATTTCCGAGCTGCTCGAGATCATGGTCAAGTGTGACGAAGCCGACCCGGCCGAGAACAACTCCGACTGGCTGAAGATCTCGAACTGGAACCCGGTCGGTGTGCTGCCAGCCGGAACGGTGGTGACCCGCCAGGACCTCGACACGGCATTCCCGGATCGCCCGATCTACATCCAGGGGTCCGACTTCCATAACTCATGGGTCAACAGCCGGGCGCTGGAACTGGCCGGGGTTACCGCCGGAACTCCGAACCCGCCGAACGGTGAGTTTGTCCGTGACGGCGATGGCAACCCGACCGGCCTGCTCAAGGACGGTGCCCAGTGGATAGTTGAAGCGGCCATCCCGCCGAAGCCGCTCAGCGAACTCGCCGCCGACGGCGAGCGGGGTATCAAGGCGATGAACGCGACTGGCATCACGACCACAGCGGAGTCGGTGGCCGAGCCAAGCTCGCTGCGGGTATGGAAGACGCTTCGGGATTCGGGCAGGCTCAGCGTCCGCATGAATGTCTTCCCCAAGGCTTCCGGCGAAGACCCTGCTGACAAGGTCTGGAAGGACTACCGCGTCCAGGAACGCAGGTACTCGGGAGGAAAACTCCGGGTCCCCGGGGTCAAGCTCCTGCTCGACGGCGTGATCGAGTACCCGGCCCACACCGCGGCCCTGCTCACTCCGTACCTGGAACTCCAGGATGGCAACTGGGTCGAAGGCACCAACCGGGGCGAGCTTTACCACAGCAATCAACAGGCAACCGCCGTGGTCAAGAAGTTCGACCGGAACAAGCGCCTGATCCACATGCACGCCATTGGGGACGGTGCCGTCCGGCAGGGACTCAACGCCGCCGCAGCCGCACGCAGGGCAAACCACTCGGCGAAACGGCTGAACATCTCGATCGGTCACCTGCAACTGGTTGACCCGGCCGACTACTCGAGGTTCAAGCGACTGGGGGTGATCGCAAACATGCAGCTCCAGTGGGCGGTCAGCAACTTCTGGACCGAGGAAGCCCTGCGCCCATACATCGGCGAGGAGCGGTACGACCGCATGTACCCGGCCGGCAGCCTGGTTGCCGCAGGCGCCCCGTTTTCCATGGGGAGCGACTGGCCGGTCGATCCACTCAGCCCATGGCGCGAGATCATGACAGCCAGGACCCGGGCCAGTTCCTACGGCGGACCGCTGCTGCCGAACCAGGCAATCTCCATTAAGCGAGCCCTGAGAGCCCACACTATGGGGGCAGCCCGTCAGCTCGGTCTGAGCAGGTCTGTTGGCTCACTGGTTCGCGGCAAGTTCGCCGACATCGTTGTCGTCGACCGCAACCCGCTCAGGGTGAAGCCGCGGAAGATCGAAGACACCAAGGTGCTTCGGACCATGGTCCAGGGCCGGACCGTATACCGGCCGACCGGAGCTAAGTAAGGGTCATCCCGCCGAACCGGGGC